>CAYMOO010000189.1:0-1520 GCA_964392185.1 uncultured Gammaproteobacteria bacterium | reverse complement strand
GTTATCTCGGATTTTTTGCTGCTTTCGTCGGTTTTCTGGGGATAATTTATGCCATGATCGGAAGATTATTCAATCCGCCGTTTTTTCCACACGATTGGGTCACGGGTTGGACGGCGCTATTTGTCGGTATTATGTTTCTTGGCGGCGTACAGCTTATTGCGATAGGAATTATCGGTGAGTATATCGGAAAAATATACAATGAAGTCCAGAGAAGGCCACAGTTTTTAATTAAGGAGAAGGGAAATTTATGAAAATATTTGGAGGAATTTTACTGATTATCGGTATAGCGCTACTTGTGGTCGTTATTTTTTCCTTTTTTAGCCAAGGAGACGACAATCATTCTCCTATTCCTGAAAATCATGGTGTGAAGGTCATCTTCGTTTCTCCAACGCCATAGTCTCTGCATTTTTATGGGCAGGGAGCGATATCATTGTTTGCCTCCAAGCTCAGCTGGAAGATCTTACCGCAGTTACCGAGGAAGAGATAATCAATTACTTTTAAGATCACGAATGTGCTCAAAAATAGTACGAAGCCAATAACGGCATACATGAGAGTGCTTTGGGCCTTCTTCATTTTCTCTGGGTTTCCCAGTGAGGTGAGGTAGGAAAAGCCTCCCATAAAAAGCATTACGAATAAGACGAGGGCGATAATTGTGCCTGACATAAAAACAAGATTGCTAAAGACAGCTTCGAAACAACGGAGTGTCGGCACACCATCGACTATACATCCTGGAGCTGCAGTGTTCCAATCTTGTACTTGAGCGAAAACTGTAGGGGTGAACATAATGAATAATTTATTCTAAAGGTTGAATATATGAGTGTCAAATGGATTCTGTAGAATAGAGTTTAGACCAAAAAAATCCCGCCCTGTGAATTGGGCGGGATTTTTTTATTAGACTTAGCAAGTGGCTCCGATTGCGCTGTTTGCTGGATTGATTATGCTCGGTATAGTAACTTCGCAAGAAATACCGAAACATATAGCACCATGGAAAACTATCTGTTCAAGCGTAACGATTATACTCAAGACGACAACTATCAAGACAACGCCAACGACCGCGGCGATAATTTTCTTCTGTGCACCTTCGACAGCATCCTTACTTCCACCGGAGGTAACCCAAGCAAGGGCACCGAGTAGGAGGAAGAAAAGAGCGGCCAAACCAGCGACAACAAAGAAAAGACGGATAACAAAAGTGAGAATTCCTCCAAGGCTAGGAATTGTCCATCCGAGATTTACCGAAAGATCTCCGTTTATAGCGTAAGATGAAGCGGGAAGTAGTAATGCGGAAAGAGTGACACCGGCGGCAATAAGACTGCCACGATGTCTAGTCATAAAAGCTGATATTTTTTCCATATATATCGGATGATACAATTAATAAATGATGATTAATTCTATAGTAAAACACCTAAAAGATCTTGTCAAGGGCATTTCCCCGATTGTGCCTATTGTCATGCTTATTTCTGCATATATTATATATTCTCCAGCACTAAAAAGCGAGTTCATTGCCGATGATCTGTCCCAGA
>CAYMOO010000188.1:0-1586 GCA_964392185.1 uncultured Gammaproteobacteria bacterium | reverse complement strand
GATCAGGAATACTCATATGTATATCGATACAGTGGATATTTCGCTGAATATTTTATCAGTAGATACGGAAAAGATAAATTCTTTAGTTTTTACGAAGCTACCTGCTCGGACAACATGGTCGACACCAACTCTGGTAAAATACTGGTCACCAATAAAATCTGGCGGCCGGGCACACGAAACAGAGATATTATTGCGGCAGCCATTGCTGCGACTGGTATGGACCCACAGCGAATTGAAGAAGAATTCGACGAGTATATCAAAAGTAAATCAGATTCACCAGATATAAAAGCGCCTAATAAAATCAACAATCTTCTTCAGAGAATGAAACTGAAGTGAAATAATTAAATATAATTTTATGCTCTACTCGCATCGAACCCTTCAGCTAATTTACGTCCATAATAAACAACTCTCTGCTGTTTTATATCCGGTCCACCATTTGGGTTGGGCGTCGTGATTATACGATGAACTTCCGTTACGGTATCGAATCCATTGCGTGCCATCCATTTGCTGAATTTCTTCCTATCTGGAACGGTTGCAGTTGGTTTATTTTCCTTATGTGCCGTACAAACAACTAAAATTCCACCTTTCTTCAATGCTCTATTTGATTGCTCCAATATTTTCCCCCAACCCACGCCTTTTTTAGCTTGAGGATCGAATCTGATGTTTTCGGAATAAATATAATCAAGCGATCCTGGCATTATTACAGTATCCATCTTATTCGCATCGGCTACAATATCAGCACCGCTGTTTCTATCGATATCGAGCGTTCTCCAACCTCTCTGTTTCCACATCGTAGAATTATCTCCCGACCCAACCACCAAACCGGCACGGTTGTCATCTACCTTATTAAGTGCGCTTCTCGCCTCAATTATCATTTTCAGCCAATCAGGCCTATATTCAGGATGAGCTATCATCCTATCTATCGCATCGACAGCTCTATCAATAGGTGGAGGGATTACCTGCGCCTGCTCCGCCCGCACATAACCGGCATTAAAATTTTGCTGTTCGCTGTTATCCATATATATTATGCTACTTCAAAAAATTAAGCGGGTTCAACAGTGTTTTTCCTTGGCGAATCTCGAAATGCAAATGTGGACCAGTCGAACGCCCGGTAGAGCCCATAACTCCAATTTGTTGTCCTTTATTCACGACTTGCCCGGCTGTTGCAATAAGTTGAGACATATGACCATACAAACTACGGTAACCATTGCCGTGATCGATGATAATATGACATCCGTATCCGTATTTTATACAAGCGGAATAAACCACGGTGCCTGTATCTGCTGCCAAAACCGGAGGCAAACCCCTGTTCGCTATATCGAGAGCCATATGGTACCAAATAGGATTCTGTGTGATCGTGCCAGAAGTTGGCCAAATAAAATTGGATGATCCTTTAACACCTGCTTGAATCTGTGTGTTGTACTGAGCCACATATTTCGGCTTTTCTTCTTCTATGACCCCATCAGGCACATAAAGAGTCTGACCTGCATTCAAAGCAAACGTGTCGAGATCGGCAAAATCATTGAACGGAAAGTTAAGGATTTTCTGCGGATCGGTTTTGTACTTTTTAGCGATCGTGTAAATAT
>CAYMOO010000187.1:0-1633 GCA_964392185.1 uncultured Gammaproteobacteria bacterium | reverse complement strand
AACACTTCCATGCTGCACGCATGTGCGTCCGCCGCCACCAGCTACGATGTTGTTACACACGTCAAGGCAGATTCCCCCATCGTCACCACCATCACATCTACTATTACTCCTATCGCATGTGAGGACTATTAACCCAGAAGCGTCGCATTTCGACTCATTACCCATCATTGGTACCCCATTATATTTGCATTGTTTTGTAGTATCTGTTGGTCTAGGCGTCGGAGTTGCACAAATTGCCGTTGCCGATCGGGCGGCCGCATCGTAAGTTTCCAGACAGGTGCTTATATCGCCCGGCTCTTTGTATGGACAACTTGAACTTGTCGGAACCTGCTGAGCGTTAGCATCGCATTTATATATCGAGTCACCCGATAGTAGGTCGTTTACACAATAAGTCGACCCTTCTTTATAAGTTTTTGAGTTATTGACGCATCCGGAGCAACTTGCACGAGTGTCAGGATTATTTAGATCACCGTCTTTACATGCTACGGTACAGGAACTGGAAAACCATCCCCACCCCGTACCCAAAAGATTACTTTTACATTCTTTATATTCGGTCCCGTTCATACATACGGTGGCTCCGACATTGAATGTTTTCGTGTTTATGTTCGGATTACTGGCGTCAAGATCCGCACCGGCACAAGTAGCCGCAGATACATTAGTATAAGATCCGATAAATAAAAATATCCCCGCTGCGATAAAAAAAGAAAAAAGCGACTTCAATAAGGGAAAGCGCATATAAATATTACACCTGAAATAATCGGAAAACGCAAGGGGATTTATAAAGATTATTTTCCTGAAGACGCGCCTTTATATCCGCTGAAGATATTGGATATCATCCAGACAAGTATAAGTATCAGTAGTGGCCCGCCGATATTTTTTAAGACTTCAGATCTGACGGGCAGTTTAACGAATATTTCCAAAAGTTTATTTCCGGTATTTTCAAAATCTGCTTTACGCCTTTTCCAATCATTTCCATTTTTGTCTTTTCTTTTTAAGAGTTCTTTTTGGATTAGTGGTTTTCCGTCTTTGTCTTTACCAATTTCTTTTTCTTTTCCTTCAAAAGACTCACCATCGGCTGCGAGCTTAAACATGTCTTCCATACCAGGTGTTTTTTGAGTTTTGAACGGAGAGAAGGGGATGACTTCCGCCAAACTAAGAGCGTTACAGAATTCCCACACGTTTACTTTATTCCATTCCCAAACTTCTCCCGGTAAGGCGCTACCAAGCTGGGCAGCAAGTGAGCGGAAATCTCCCTTACTTTTCATCCAGCCAAGGAATCCTTCGCTGTCCGATCTTATCAGGAAGTAAGCGATCGCTTTTATTGCCATCCATCTGGAAAATGTGTTCGCATATTCGGTGCCGTGCATAGATGAGATCTGTGACTTCATGTCTTTTATATAATCGACAATCGCTCCGTAGCTCCGGTCTTTGCCTTTCGATACTTTTCTCAGAGTTTTATAATAATCCACCATCTTGTCAACGGTTTTTTCTTCAGAAGTTGCGATATCGTCAAATATACGGACATTGGAATTTTCACCTTGTGCCGCATGGGCAAGCAGGGTGATATCGAAGTCTTCGATAGCAAGCGCAAACGGGGCACCATCAGGTGGCCCTTTTTGATATTGCTGTGAAA
>CAYMOO010000186.1:0-1699 GCA_964392185.1 uncultured Gammaproteobacteria bacterium | reverse complement strand
GCGGCGGGGACGATTACGGCAAGGAGAAGTTTATGTTTTTTGATATAATCAATTATTGATTTCATGGTTTGGTTATTCATTTACAGATCGCTCGAATATCCTTTGTGCTCGCCGCTCAAGCCGCTATCAGACAATCGGCAGTGAGCGTCTCACAAAAGGACATTCTTCGCGCTCTTTTTATTAAATGCTCGCAATTGTTACTGTTATTTACCAGAATTATACCGTACTTGAAGATTTCTTCGTTAGTCTTAAAAACCAAACCGATAAAAACTATCATCTTTTTATAGTTGACGCTTCGGTAGACAGAAAGGAAATAAATACGGTAGGTTTGCCGGTTACTGTTATAAATATAGAGAATAAAGGTTACGCATATGCTGTTAACAAGGGCCTGGAAAGGGCGGTTGCCGATGGTTTCGATAAATTCGCAATCGTCAATAGCGATATTGTTTTCGATAGTAACTTCGTCAAAAATGCACATCTTTCCATAGAAAAAAATCCGGTTGCGATCATCGGCGGCAAAATTTATTACGCTCCGGGATACGAGTATCACAAAGACCGTTATGCAAAAGAAGATTCCGGTAGGGTAATTTGGTATGCCGGCGGTAAGATCGACTGGGCGCATGTCTTGGCGTCGCACCGGGGTGTCGATGAGGTAGACCGTGGGCAGTATGACGCTTTTGCAGAAACGGATTTCATCACGGGGTGCCTGGTGTGTTACGACTTGGATGTTCACCGTAGAGTCGGAATGTGGGATGCGGATTATTTTATGTATTACGAAGATACCGACTTTAGCATGCGGGCCAAAAAGGCGGGGGTGAAATGTTTGTATGACCCATCGATTGTGATATGGCACAAAAACGCCCAGTCGACAGACGGTGCCGGCTCGGAGTTTCATGTGAAGTACCAGAAAAAAAACCGCATCAAATTCGGTTTGAAATATGCTCCTTTACGAACTAAACTTCATCTTATAAAAGAGCTTCTTGTTGGATGATTTTCCGTATAGAAGATATAAATACATGACGATATTTGCCAGTGACAAAATAGTAATGGCGTTGGCGATAATTCTTACTACAGTTTCTTCAAAAACGACTGAGATTTCGTGTTTACCTTTTGGTACAGAATAAGTGATCACGCCCCGATAGTTTGGATCTTGAAACTGTATATCTGTTTTTTTCCCGTCGATGTACACCCTCCATCCGGGGTAATAAAAAGTATAATCAACCATTTTTATGTCGGTTTTTGCCTCGATTACATAACTTCTCGAAGCGTTTTTAACATTTTTTTGAATGATTTTACCAGTGCCTTCAAATATCGCCCCTTTTTCTTTTTGTTGCGGATAATCTGTCGTATTACTGGTCCATATAGTATTCATGATCGTTCCGTGGAGGTTTTCCGGCATTTTGTAATAACTTTCTTGTGGCCGGGAAATATAGTTTTTGCCGTATATTTGCGGAAAGCGAAGCATCATGAATATTATGATAAGAGGTAGTACCGTAAGCCAAGGATTTTTTTTATTTGTGAAAATGGCCAAAATAATCGGCGGGATGAAAATGAACGCCGAAAGCATGCGCCAGGCATGCTGGATGCCACCGAGAAAATTTATTTTTTCATACAAAGGTACGGCAAAACCGGTAGATAAGAATATCACTAGAATCGAACCTGTCAGAAGTGTGAGTTGGAGGCTATCCCGTTTACGTTT
>CAYMOO010000185.1:0-1700 GCA_964392185.1 uncultured Gammaproteobacteria bacterium | reverse complement strand
TCCGCCGCCAGCGGGATTCACGAGGAAGCGCGTTCATGGAATCACTCCTTTCTTGAAAAGACCGGCTTTGAGGCTGGTCAGGATATCAAGAAGGCTGGCTCATACCGAGGCAGCCTTGTGTCAAAATCACGTACTGCCTCAGAAAAACGCGTCCTATCGCGTCAAAAATGATGTTAAAGTGCATATATCTACCCGACCTCCACGATTTTTTTCGTGGCCAAGCCAGAACGACACTGTAACACGGTTACGTATATTTAACAAGAATCTGCGAGAAGAAAAAATACTGTATCACCAAAATATGCTTTCGTATGGAGAATTTACCCCTCCACTTGTCACACCACAGGTTTCACGAGCAGGATACACGTAATATTTCCGCTTCAAGTTATACGTTTCACACCACACAAGGGCCGATCTTCCTTTTGAATAGCATAAGCCGCTAGCCGCTTTCAAAGTGCGAAAGGCAGGAACTCGAGACCCTCATGCGACATCGGAAACTCTACCGAACAACTTCACTCTCGTACAAATGCTCCTGAAAAGAGACCTGTCTCATGATTTCTTGGTCGGTATAAGCTGTTCCTTCGGGAACCACGATTAGTTTGTCATCATCATCATTCCTTCGGTGAATGATAGCGATACAAATGCCTTCAATTTCGGCAAGAGGCTTATCGGTACCCAGAAAATATGCATCCAGATCATCCCCGTCCGGAGCCAAAACACCGGGAACATATCCGTAGTTGACGGGATATGAATCTATTTTATGCGGAGCGTAGGAAGAGCCGATTGGTTGATCAAATTCAAGTTGCACCTTCTTCCTCAGGAAGGTGCGAGCGAGCTTTAGTGATTTAGAAGGTTCTTCCATATTTTTAGAAAAAATGTATTTTGTTGACTGCGCCTCTGGGACTCGTCTCGACGAGGCGAGCCGCGGCGGACGAAGTTGGAACTTATTTACTCGATAACTAAGGCATCACCATCTTGTAGAGTTTTATAAGGAATCTTGTTTTCAATGCAATACTGTACTTCTTCGTTAATGGCAGCAGATTCTGGGTGATCAGAGTTAAAGTGAGGCATGAAAGCATAATCAATCATACCAAGCCCCTCCCAAATTGTTTCCTTTTGATCCACATATGGGAAATTTGTTGGATCATCAACGATAGCGTATCCTTTCAAAGATGGAGAGAGCACACATCCCGCGGCACTGTAACCGGCGTAAACAAAATCTTGACGATTATTTTTATACTCTTGAAGTATAGTATCAAATCCACAGAGATCCATCGCTTGGCGCAATATGAAAACGTTTCCGCCACTTACGAAAACTCCTCCAAAATCTTGTAATTTTTCTCTCAGACTTTCTTCTTTTCCAAAATAATTTTTCAAATCAAGTAATTCTACTCGAAATCCAACATCAACTAAACTTTGCATATCATTTTTAATACGTTCCGTTCTTCTTTCTGGATCGGTTTTAGTAAAATCTCGGGCATTTGGTATATAGCCTATTTTTTTATTATCTGAAAACAATGCCAAAAGCTTTTCTGGATGATTACCAATTTTATATGACGATAGATAGAATTTCATAAAATTTTTTGTTGGGGAAGAAGGGTATCCGTCGCTAAAGCTATGGAGTACCTAGCACTCAATTCATATTGTCTCACCAAGACTCCAAAAGAGCAAAGCCATTCTGAAGCCTCGGCGAAAGATGGCTG
>CAYMOO010000184.1:0-1731 GCA_964392185.1 uncultured Gammaproteobacteria bacterium | reverse complement strand
TAATCAAAAAGTTAGCCGTTCCCAAACGAAGCAAAGTCGAAAGTGATATTTGTCCATTCTGTACAGGCCGATCCGTATGATTCTCGCTGTCATATTTGAAATCCTTAAACTCATCAAGCACCCGCAAATGAAATAAAAATTGAAGATACAAAAATGCGACCGTCAGTACCGCATACCACGAAAACGCTCCGAATCTGGCGGCAATGGCGCCGCTCGTCAAAAAAGTATATAAAAAAAGCGGTAAAACGGGGAAGCGTGATCTGAAATATCCAAGCATATCGATACTATACCATATCGAAAGCACGGTCGATCATCCCCTCGGTCCAACCGTTGTCGAGCAGGTTTTTACGGATTTCCCCGTCTTTCATTTTCTGTTCCCGGGCAGCGAATATATACATCGAGACTGCTTTCATCTCTGTCGATTCCCCTTCGAGATTATACTCCAACTCACCCTTCTTGATTCTGCGTCTTCTGGCCGTCATCGCAAGATCGAGAACAGTACCGATGAGATACGAGACTATTATCCACGGAACAGCACCTATCCCGGCGGTACAAATTATAGACATAACAAGCAGAGCAAAGACGTTTTCAAACCCCACGACAAATCCCGAAAGGAATAAAGCGCACGGAAAACCGATAATTAATCTAAATAAAAAATTCATTTTTTCCTTCGGAAGCTATTGTCGCGGTTAAGCTCCCAAAATTTTATAAAGGCAATCACAAGAGCCAAATAAAAGGGAACGGCGAAAACCACCTCGATCGGCACATGGAACAATATCGATTTATACCCGGTAAAATTCTCGGTCGCACTGAGAGTATAAACACGCATACCCGATCTTATAAGCCAGGCCTCAACCGGTGTCGCAATCGCCGCCGCAACTGCCAGATATCCGATAAATTTTTTGGGCAACGACCAATGCATGCAAGCCGTATCGATGAAATAAACGGAAAATGCTATCAACAATATCCAAAATCCCGACATAAGCACGCTGATATCGCGGTATATATAAGA
Organism: uncultured Gammaproteobacteria bacterium; assembly: GCA_964392185.1. Lineage (GTDB taxonomy): Bacteria > Patescibacteriota > Microgenomatia > UBA1406 > GWC2-37-13 > CAYYYG01. The sequence goes on along the minus strand of CAYMOO010000184.1, from coordinate 719 downwards.
CCCAAGCGGGAAGCCGACATTGCGCACCATCGGTTCGATCATCAGCTCGAAAAGAAAAACGCCGGTAAAAGCCGTCAGGAAATCCTGTATCCAACGGTGTTTTTTCACCGGCACGAGTAATTTGTTATCTATATAAAGCGACCAGTACTTAAAGAAACTCAGGACGAGAGTGATAAAAACCGGAATATAATAAAGCCCCGCAACCGGTATATCAAGAAATGGAATTTTCGCAGTTCCGGCAGCTTCGTACACTTCCGGCGCATAAGACCGTATCCCGAGTTTAACAACCGCCGATTCGAAAAAAAGGACGATTGGTGTCAGGAACAGTAAATACCATAAAAATCTTATATTCTGCGACTTCTTTTTGAAATAATGATCGACCACAAATACGATGTAATACAAAAGGGTTGTCCAGCCGAGAGTCAGCACCCAGCTCACATCTATATATATGTAGGCAAAACGGCCAAGATGCAAATTGTTCCACATGGGAGCGGTAAAAAGCTCGAAAAGAAAAACGCCAGTCATCATGACGGCATAGCGTATAAAAAGTTTTTTTTGTAGTTTGTTTATGAGGTACAAAATAGCGGCGGTCGCGACGAATATGAAAATTTCGAAAACGAAAACCGGAAAAGTGAGGCTTTTATCGAATCCGCACAGAGTCTGTGTGCAAGGAATGAACATAATTCATTCTCCTTAAATATTTTCCTCTTGTCAAGACC
>CAYMOO010000183.1:0-1742 GCA_964392185.1 uncultured Gammaproteobacteria bacterium | reverse complement strand
CGCCCCAACATCCGCAATCACTGGATGATAAAAAATTTACTTCCCAATCCCAAAATATTCTTGACCAATCCAAAATCGATACTTTTGATACTGGGAGCCACATTTCTATATTGTGTTGAAAACATAAAAATAGAAACGATGACAATAACCAATGCCGGTATGACAGATGAAACCAATGAAAGGGTAAATAAATCCCCTTCCGAAGATTGGGTCAGTATAAAAATGACAACCAAAGTGAGGAATTGTCCTAAAGTTAGGATAAAAGAAGAAAAGGCCGGTTTTTGGTCAGCCAACATCATGATAGAAAAAATATTAGCGACTAATTGAATACATAAAAAGAGGACTAAAACAAATACAATTTTAGTAAGCTCAGAACGATATTCTGGCGAGACATGGAGGATTTGGCTCCAGTCTAAAAAACTATTGACAACAGAGAACAGAATAAAAACCGCCCCAAATATTAACAGAAGAGAAGCGTAAGTGGTACTCACATATTTTTTGGCTAAAACAAGATCTTGATGAGCTTTAGCCTCTGCAAACTTATTTCGAAATCCATGGGCAAATCCGAAATCGAAAAATGCAACCCATTGGATAACAGAGCTTATTGTCAACCATATTCCATATTGGGTAGGATTCACATAGTGTATCGTTAGAGGCACCAATAACAAACTGATGATAATACTCAGTCCTCTATTTCCAAAGGACAATAGGATGTTTTTTTTGGCTTCAATCGTCCGTAAGGTGCCTGATTGCAGATAATTTTTTATTTTACTAAGCATGGACAAAATTATCTTTTATAAAATAACATTCATAGATTATAAATTGCTTAGAAATAATGAAATTTTCTTGCATTTATTGATTGATATACCAGTTAAAAATATTTTTCACCCCTTCTTCTATCGCTATGTGATGCTTCCATCCCAAACCATTAATTTTAGAAACATCCGTCAATTTTTTCATCGTTCCATCTGGTTTGGAGGCATCGAACAAGATCGTTCCGGTATAGCCAATGGTTTCAGCGATAAGGGTGGATAAATCCTTAATCGTGATATCTTTTCCTGTTCCAATATTGATATGGGTATTCCGAATTTCTTTCATGTCTTTTGAAACATCCTTAAAATCGACCTTTTCCATGACGAAAACACAGGCATCTGCCATGTCTTCGCTCCAAAGGAACTCGCGCATCGGCTTTCCTGTCCCCCAAAGTTCAACCCGGTCTGAGAAGATTCCGTATTTGTTCAGAACAGCGGTGATTTCTTCGTCGGAATCCGATCCCGAAGTCCCCTCTACCGGTCTTTTATTGATATCTGTCCTTATGGCGCCCCAATCACCCTCCATCAAACATTTGGAAAGATAAATCTTCCTGATCATGGCCGGCAGTACGTGGCTTTTTTCTAAATCAAAATTGTCATTCGGACCATAGAGGTTGCTCGGCATAACGGAGATAAAGTTCGTTCCGTATTGGATGTTGAAACTTTCGCAAAGCTTAATTCCTGCAATCTTTGCAATGGCATAGGGTTCGTTGGTGTATTCCAACACATCCGTCAGCAGTTCATCTTCTTTGATGGGCTGTGCCGCTTCTTTCGGGTATATGCAGGTGCTCCCGAGAAACAAGAGTTTTTCAACGCTATGTTTGTGGGCATTGTAAATTACATTCTGCTGAATCTGCAGATTTTTATAGATAAAGTCTGCACGATAGGTATTATTTGCCATAATCCCTCCTACATGGGCGGCAGCGAGGA
>CAYMOO010000182.1:0-1747 GCA_964392185.1 uncultured Gammaproteobacteria bacterium | reverse complement strand
CCCGCGGTCTAACCCTTACCAAGGGTTTATTTTACCACTAAACTATCCAGGCAATAATCTGTATACTTGTTGTAATCAGTTAAAATCAGTTACAATCGGTTGAAATCGGTTCTATCGTATCTACTGATTCAAACTGACTTTGACTGATTTTAACTGATTTCAACTAATTGTAACTGTATTACGTATTTTACAATATAAAATAAAAAGTATGGGTATAAAACCGATTGTTATTATCTTACTTATTGTAGCAGGAGCCATGACTGCGCGGTACTTCGGCAGGCAGCCGATACTCACAAAAAACGGTCCGAAGGTGATTGCTATATCCCCTGCTGCCGGCAAACAATCTATCGTTGCCCTGGCTAAAGATACTATTTCTGAATTAGGCGGCTCCGTTTTGGGCACCGCGACTGCGTATGTTTCGGATATTGCATCACAATCTGCCAACAAAGTCGGAGAAATGGTTATAGATAATACGGCATCAGGAATTATGAAACAGGTAGAAAAACTTCCTAAAGATCAGCAAAAAGAGATTAAGAATGCGCTATGTAAATGACGATGTGACAACGTGATAACTCACAATCGCGGCGGAGACGATGACATTCAGCGACTTATTTATCCCCCACATCGGAATTTCGACAATTTGATCGCAAAGCAACAGTGTTTCAGGCAGAACTCCATACGTTTCATTCCCCACAAGCAAGGCCAACGGTGAAGAATACTGGCACTCTGTGTATGGGATAGACTTAGGATCTTGCTCAACTGCAACAACAGCGACTTTCTTCTCTTTCATTTCGGCAATCGCTTCGGCAGCAGATTTCTTATATTCCCACGGAACAACCTTGTACGTCCCGATCGAGGCTTTCTTTATTTTGGAGTTTGGAGGGACCTCTGTCTGTCCGCAGAGATATATCTTGCTTACTGCAAGCGCATCGGCAAGTCGAAACAGTCCTCCTATGTTGTAGGTGTCGTAGATATTTTCGAGAATAAGATACAGAGGACGGCGTTTAACTTCCTTAATTTTTTCCTGAACATCTGCCTCCTCCACCACCCGAAGCTCCTTTGCATTTAGTTTCATATATGTATTATACATAAACCTTTATTATATATCTTATAGAAAACTGAATTTGGTCATTGTGGACACAGGGTGGATAATTAACGAAATATTGATGCAAAAGTGACTATAAGTATAACTCATGCGATCTTATATTTATTATAGGATATATATCACCCGTATTTTAGCACTCTACATATTGGAGTGATAAATCTTACCTCGATGCAGAATATCTTCTCAATAGCTTCCATTTTCGTATCTGCTATACTGTAATTATGTCTGCATTATCACACTTACAGATACGAACACCAAAAGACGACGAAACACCCATTGAGGCTGCTACCCAGATATTCTCTTCCTTGCTCCCCTCACATATACCTTTATGGAAAAGGTTGTATGTCCGGCCTAAAACCTATTCTTTTGAGATATTCCTCCTGTCTCAGCTGATTTACTTCTATGCTACTGTTCCCCGCGAGGCAGAAGAGTTCGCCAAAAGCCTGCTCACCTCATCTTACCCACTTGTGAAGATCCAAAAAACCACGGATCCGCTGGATATAGTATTTAAATCTACGAATATGATGGTTGGTGAGATGGTACTCAATTCGTACTTCTATTTGCCGATAAAAACATACGGTGATTTTGCTTCCGTAGACCCTCTTGCCTCGCTTATTGGCTTTCTTTCTAAACAAGATGCTC
>CAYMOO010000181.1:0-1778 GCA_964392185.1 uncultured Gammaproteobacteria bacterium | reverse complement strand
GCAAATTCATTGACTCCAAACAAAAAGGTACTCAGTCCTTTTATATACATCGGCAGTATTATGTAATAATCTCCGAATTTATTGAAATAAAGAAGCGGCCAACTGTTGTTATATAAATCTCTTCCGGTAAGAAGGATAAAGCGACCCACGTAGCCGGTAAGCACTTCGTCTTCATGAAAACCGAAAGGTAGTGATCCTAATTTATATAACCGCAGGAATAGTGCCAGTAAAAAAATTACGATTAAACTTTTGTGGGGTATCTTTTTCATCATTAGGTCTATTATATATCCTGAATATTTTTTTTCATGCACGCAATATTCTAATCAGATTTTACAAAAACCGCGGCAAACCAATATTTCCCTTTTATAAGTTTATCGGTATTGGTGTCACGATAATCATAAAATGCATTAGCTTTTTTCATCTCGTCAATAGTTTTGACAAAGTATATAGAAAAGATCCCATTTTGTTTACAAATAATTTCTCTTTTCTCATGAAGATCACAATTTTCATTTTTCATACTTGCTGAAATCGAAGCAACTAGAGTTGGGTCGTCGACAAGCGCCTCCACGCTTTCTGTTTTTTCCGACCGATAATATAGAAAAGGGAAAAGCGATCCTTCTGCGGAAGCCACGTTGAAATTGTCTACGATATATGAGAGCTCTATGCCCTCGAAACCTTTTTTGCGAAAATCGTAAGTGCCGGGACTATAGAATTCCCGGAATTTCCAAAACTCAACCGGATCTATTTTATGGTTTCTCTTTGAATTCTCAATAAATGCAGAAAGAGTTGTGTCCGCTTGTTTTTTTATGAGTCGGGGTACGATTTTCGGCGGGAGAAATATAAATCCCCCGACTATCAGTAAACATATTAAAATATAGAATCCGGGTCTGTAGGTGTTCATCGGTTGTATAATAGGAAAACATGATTTTCATCCTCATTATATCACTCGTTTTCAGCTTGGACCTTTTTCTGAGCCACGGGGCACCGGCCACTTTCGACGGTTATGTTCACTTGGCAAACATAGCTCAGTTCCACCACGCATTGGCAGACGGCGAATTTCCAGCGCGTTGGGGTGATGGCTTTGCCAATTACGGCATGCCTATACCGATACTCGCCCAGCAGGCAACCTCTTACCTCGGGGCTCTCTTTACATTTATCACTCATGACGTGACTGTATCGTATGCCCTTGTCGTTCTCACGGGAGCTTTATTGTCTAACTGGTTTTTTTATAAATTCCTCAGGATTTACACCGATAAATATTCCGCTTTACTGGGAGTATTCACCTTCAACATCGCCCCCTACAGAATCATCAATATCTATATACGCGGCTCATTGCCCGAATTTTTCGGCAGCGTTTTTTTGCCACTCATGCTTATCGGTTTACATGAAACCATCAAAGAAAAAAACCGCAACGGCCCCTTCATCATATCTGTAGCAACTGCAGGAATATTACTCACCCATCCGTTCTTATTTGTAATTTACTCATTTATTTTTGTTCCATATGCTTTTTTCGTATCAAAAGAGGGGAAAAACATCATTGCTTCTTTAAGGCGAATTACAATATCACTGCTTCTCGGCTTCGGTATCGCTGCGTATTTCATAATTCCACTTTTCGCGGAAATTAAATATTTTTACTACGGCCAGACTGCCAACCACTTTGTACCAAGCCAATACCTGACAGCCAAAAATTTCTTTGATCCCAATTGGCACTATAATTACGGAACCGATATCTACACCCGTGGACATTTCATAAAGCCGGGAATTCCGGAACTGTTCAT
>CAYMOO010000180.1:0-1845 GCA_964392185.1 uncultured Gammaproteobacteria bacterium | reverse complement strand
ACCGCGGTAAAAAGAAACCAAAAAATTATTACCTTGGCAATGAAGTTGAGATTTTTCATTAAGAGATATGGAATCAGTCGACAAAAGTTAGCGCCGTGCCTTTTTTTCCCGCTCTGCCCGTTCTGCCGATTCTATGTATATAGTCGTCATAAGACTCGGGTTGATCGTAGTTGATGACATGGGTCACGCTATCGATATCAACACCCCTTGCGACCACATCGGTTGCGAGTAATAGCTGGACTTCGTTATTCTTGAATTTGTTCAAGGCTTTTTGTCTTTGAGCTTGGCTCTTATTACCATGAATGGCTGCTGCCCTGAAACCCCGATCGATCAGTTCGTCAGTTAATTTTTGGATACCCCACTTTGTTCTTCCGAAAATTATTACCTTATCAAAACCCGGCTTGATAAGCAAGTCGTGGAGAGTGTCTACCTTTGACTGTCCGTTTGAAATTTTTACTATATCTTGATCGATGTTGTTGACCTTTACCTGTTGTTTGATTGCGATATAAACCGGATCTTTTACAAAACTATGCAAAATCTCTCGGGTCTTACCGCTGACTGTGGCGGAAAAAAACAACGATTGTCGCTCTACCGGCAAATGTGAAATAAGGAATTTGATATCGTGAATAAATCCGATATCAACCATCTTATCCACTTCGTCCAAAACAACATTTTGAAATTGGCCAAGATTTAGTTGTCTCCGGTTTACCAGGTCTTTCAGTCTGCCTGGTGTTCCGATTATAAAATGAGGATTATTTCTCAAGGCATAAAACTGCTGTCTGATGTTTACCCCGCCGACTATTGCAACAGCCTGCAGACCCGTTCCACGGGCAAATATGTTATATTCGTCTTTTATCTGCACGGCAAGCTCACGAGTTGGAGCGACAATAAGTACGCGTTGGTTTTTGTCTGTATATGACTTATTGATAAGCGAGATCAAAAATGCTCCTGTTTTACCGGTTCCCGTATTGGCCATACCGATAATATCCCGACCGGACAGTATTTCGGGGATTGCTCTTTGCTGAATTTCCGTCGGGGTTGTATAACCGTGATTGGCGATATTTTCTCTAAGTTTTTCCGATATAGCAAATTCGTTAAAACTTTTTTTAGCCGACTCAACCAGAGGTTGATCGGGAAGTAAGGCAACCTGATGATCAGACTTTCTTATAAACAAATTTTGGTCAAGTTTTTTAATACGCCTTACCGGTCGTCTAAAATTGGATCTTGACCTGTTGGAATGGAATCTTCGTTTGTTGTTATACATTTTTTTGATTTATTAAGGCTTCTGCCTATTGTTTAATATTGGGATACCTTCGCAGGTCTGCTTAAAAGTGAAGTGGTTTTATCGAGGAAGTAGATACTATACAAAAATAAACTTGGGGTATCTCTATCTGTCCTAAAACTAAGTCAATTATAAGCAGATCTACGAACGTATTTTCTGCATTCAATAATGAATTATATTATAAAATGTTGCTAATGTCAACAACAACTATAGGCTATCATTCCTCACCTATCTTCCAGATCTTTCTTATGATTTTCGATGATAAGGGGCGGTATATATAAACCAACGTGTTTTTTCTGCAATGCAAAATACACCGCGTTTTTTGGTTTATTCATAAGAGTGAATGTGTCTTTAATATGTTTTGTATTTGTTTGTGAAGCTCGGGTGCTGCGGCACACTGAGTAAAGTTCGCCGTCGCCTTTGTTAGGGGCTGAGAATAGTCTATCGGTTGGCCGAAAATATCGGTATACAGTCCGCCCGCCTCTTCTATAATTATTTGGGCTGCCACATTGTCCCAAATCTTACTAGTGTTGTTTATCCAACCACCATACACACCGCGCGCA
>CAYMOO010000179.1:0-1845 GCA_964392185.1 uncultured Gammaproteobacteria bacterium | reverse complement strand
CATCGATGCGATCTGGGATCAACTGTTCCCCGCTGAGCAAACCCGGATCTTCAAACTGCTGATCGAGAAGGTGATCGTCTCGCCGACGGATCTCGAGGTCCGGCTGCGACCGAACGGGATCGAGCGACTAGTGCTCGAGTTGCGGCCGGAGCCTGCCAAGGACGCAGCTGATTAGAAAAAAGCACAAGCTAATTTTGAATCATTCAGAGCAAAAACCACCGCTCAACACCGGCAAGCCGCCCAACAGAATCAGCAACAGCCACAACAGCTGAGTTTACCCACTCCTCCGGCCGCAACGCTGGAACCGAAATTGAAGATTCCTTCGGAACCAGAATCACCAGAGCCACCGATCATTCCTCGCGAACAGACAAATAATCAGGAGTCGAAGGTATCAGTAACACCTTCCCCGAGTACAACACTCCTGAGTCCAACAAAAACGGCCAGCCCAAGCGGAAGATAAGATAAGTAAAAATAAAAAAAACCTGGGAGTAATCCCAGGTTTTTTTTACACTAATTGTTATTTTCAGATATCATTTGATATGATATGATATATGGATTCACAGTCAGAGATGGCTATCGGTGCTCTCAATTTTTCTGATGTAAAGCCCACCTTAAACCCACATAAAATAAACACTCACTCAGAAGTGCCCGACAGACTTAGATCTGCACAAATACAACTAGAAGAAGCAAATAACTTAAAAAACGCATTAGACGCATATAAATTAGGACTGACATCCCCCTTAAACATAGATAAAACACATTTCGATCATGTTGATCAATTAATGCAAACCTCAGGCGCGGCTGAATATTCGGCACGAGTGGCATCGGAAGTTAGGCGAACTCGAGCAATCGTCCAAATGTCTCCGAATTCTCAATCACAGATGGAATATCAGCAAGCACGCACTAAGGCGTATGCCTTATGGCTCAGACAAAAAGGATATACTGGTGAGAACGTTCGTGCTGATGGTATACGAAAAATAATTTCACAACTGAACGACAAAGTAACACTTGTCGATTTGGAAACGCGGACAGTAGCCTTACTGAAAGAAGCGGAAGCAAAGATGAAAACTGCAGTTGGTGATAATACAGATAAGACAGCTATAGAAGCTCAACGCAATGTAATCAGAATGCAGCAGCGTAACTATATGCCCGGAGAAACGACCACTAACAATAAAACAGAAAATACAGGCACCACTTCATACAACACAACAATTGCCCGAGAGCTTGACAGGTGGTCTCAACCCGATCCAAACAACCATAGAAGTGACATAGTCAATCGGCAGGAAATGGAAAGTAAATACCGTTTTAAAGAGGTTATATTAGGTGATTTTATATTCGTAGCACCCGAAAACACAGATGAATTTCGCTTAAAATCACTAGTGGAACGGTCAAAAGAATCCGAAAAAATAATCGGACTAAAGCTTGTCAATAGAAGACCAATATATGTAACTCTAATACCCGAATCAAAGTACCTACCGATAGGAGGAGGCACTGATGCAACCGGAGAACGAATAATAATTGATGCCTCACTGGCTAACGTAGACATGTCATTTTCTCATGAATTCACACATGCCTATCTCGGGCAAATTTATGGTATTAGCAACTCATTAATACCTATGGAGGCCGCTGCGGTATATTTTCAAAATTTACAATTTCCTGGCGCATCGAAAGGTTCACAAAGATATCTACCAGGAGAAGCCGAAATAAAAAATATTAGCAGGAGAGGAAATAAAGTCGGATTATCTCACACCGCTATGCTAGATAGCGCCGACCAGCCAAGACTCGGTTACGATCAGGAATACTCATATGTATATCGATACAGTGGATATTTCGCTGAATATTTTA
>CAYMOO010000178.1:0-1856 GCA_964392185.1 uncultured Gammaproteobacteria bacterium | reverse complement strand
AATTACCGGCGTCGTGGAACCCCAGCCCAGTAAAGCATTATTGGAAAAGATGAAAGACGAACTGCGACGGCCGATGATGCTTATCGTCTCGGCGAGGAAAAAATAACCGTATAATACGATTAATTGATACTATTGTAAATTAATAAAATATATGGCTAAAGAAACAAAACCAACACCTCAGGAACTGTCACAGCCCGAAGCTGATCTGCAAGCTCTGCATAATAATATCGTCGCGGCCCATAGGAATTTGATGGGTACTTTTTTCCGGGACGATACCTGGAATGTGAGACAAGCGGCTACATATGGCTTGCCCTTGCTCGAGGTAGAAGGTGACGGACAGAACCACGACTGGGATAGAGAAGAGCAAATCGTGGGTGGTATATTGGGTGAACTAGGCGATCGTATAGGTTATTACGAACCCGCTTACCACTTTCCCGATTCGTTGACTGCGCTTGGACATATGAGTAGCGCGGATTGGGTCGAGATGCTGGCGGAACAGGATGGAACCAAGAGTAAGACGGAAATCGCGGCGGAAGAACTGGCGCGTACCCGGGCCCGTATACAGGATGAGACGGGAAAATTCGGCCAATTTCTAGGTTCTGACGAGTTGAGACAAGCCTTTACCGTACAGGTCGATAAAAAAACCGGCGCATACCGGATCGAGGATTTGCCGCTCAACCCAAACGAACTCCAAGCCCGATGGCAGGGATGGTTTGGGGGCGACACGGTGGAGTCTTAAGATATTGTAAAATAGGTCAAATGACCGATCATCAACTCAAACAAAAAGAAGTTATCGACGATATCGCCCGACGGGTCGCCGGCAATTCACTCAATTTCACGACGGTTTCTCCCGTTGAGGATTTTGCCAATGACCCCAGGACATGTATAACCAGTATCCATTTCCCCCACCACCACCTGCTCGATAAGGTACAGAGAGAATTGATAGAACCTTTGCGCGCGATCGAGCCCAAATATTATTATTACCCGAGTGACAGCCTCCATATGACCGTGAAAAATGTCCGGGTCATCAGCGATCCGCCGAGCTTCGATGAGTCCGATGTGGAAAAGGCGAAAAAAATTTTCGGTGAAGTTGTGCCAGGGCATAAAAAATATAACGTTTACTTTTACAGGTTGCTTTTATTCCCCAATAATCTGGCGCTTATCGGAACCACCGACCAGGTGCTGGACCGGCTAGTTTTTGATTTGGATGAGAAAATGAAGGCGGGCGGTATAGCCGATGATAAGATATATGCGAATACAAAATATTTTTTCAGCAATATGACACTGGCGCGATTCGCTACCGCGCCCACCGACTCTTTCCGGAATAAAGTAAATGAGCTTTCCGCGACGTTGCAATTCGAGCCCTACACCGTCGATTCGGTGACGTTGATAACGTGCAATGCGGTATTCCGCAAGCAAAATATAAGGGGAAAATGGGAGCTGAGATAAAAAGTACTATATTTATATTATGGAAGGTATATTTGACGGCATATCGAAATATATACAACCGAAAGAAACGTTTCCGAAGTATACCTATGAAGAGTTAATGGCGATGCCTTATGAGGCTCTGTACGCATTGCATAGCAAATTCACCGAACAAAGACTTGGCAAAAATTATGGCGAGCAAATGGCATTTGGTAATCTTACAATAGACGCTGTGCCCAATAAATCGGGCGAGGCCAACCTGCATTTCGCTCCGTTGCCCGGAAGCCAGCAGAATAAGGACGATCTAAATTATACCGCTACGCCAACCGAAACTTTGAAGTTGAGCCTAATTGGTCTGGAAGATTTAATTAACCTAATAAAACATTATTCGACCCCCGAATCGGGCGATAGACTAAGGACATTGAACGGTA
>CAYMOO010000177.1:0-1860 GCA_964392185.1 uncultured Gammaproteobacteria bacterium | reverse complement strand
TACATATAATCTAGTCATAGTGATATAATTATAATGTATGAGAAAACTTGCACTTATTATTCTTGATGGCTGGGGAATAGGAGAAGAAAAACCAAACAATGCTATCTACATGGCGAAAACTCCTTTTTTCGACCACCTCTGGAAAAACTACCCACATACACAGCTGCAGGCCAGCGGAGAATATGTCGGACTTCCAGAAGGACAAATAGGTGGTTCGGAAGTTGGCCATCTTACAATTGGTGCCGGACGAGTGATGTACCAACAACTACCAAGGATTAATAAAAGCATTGAATCGGCGGAAAACTCAGACGGAATAATGAATATAAAAAACTTCACTTCATTTCTTGAAATGAGCAAACACAAAACAACTCATCTTATAGGACTCATTTCACCGGGGGGAGTGCATAGCCACGAAAACCATCTAATAAGACTCCTTACTATAATGAAGCAGTTCGGATCAAAACCTCCGATCATTCATTTTATAACCGATGGTCGCGATACATCCCCAACATCAGGCCTGAAGAGTGCACATAAACTAATTAAACACCTGCGTGAAATGGACTTCGGTACTATAGCTACCCTAAGCGGCAGATTTTACGCTATGGATCGTGATCGCAACATGGATCGCACTTCCCAAGCGATAAAAGTAGTTAAAGGGAAATATAATTCCAAACCCATCCATCACACAAACAGAATAAAGACATATGAGACTTTAGTCAACGCTATAAGTAATAATTATAATAACAAGACTACCGATGAATTTATAACACCCACATTGATAGATCAAAATTATCCGGGAACTTCTCCCGACGACATAATGTTCTTTTTCAACTTCCGCAGTGACCGGATGAAACAACTGATCACCGAATTGGAAAAGGCAACCAAAATTCCTCACAACCATTTTTTTACCATGACGAAATACGATAAGTCCTATCCGTATAAGGTTATTTTTGAAAAAGAAACCATTTCAGACACTATTGGTGAAGTTCTTAGCAAACTCAATCTAAAACAGTTGAAGGCGGCGGAAACGGAAAAAGCTCCACATGTGACATACTTTTTCAACGGCGGCGTTGAGCAAATTTTTCAAGGAGAATTACGCACTGTAGCCGAAAGCAATAAAGTCCGCCACGATCAGCTTCCGGAGATGAAATCGGCCGAAATCCATAAAAACATCGTCAAGGAAGTGATGACCCATCATCCCGAATTTATCTTGGTAAACTTCGCCAATCCTGATATGGTTGGTCACACCGGTAATTTTAAGGCTGTTGTCCGAGGGGTCGAGAGCGTTGATCATGAACTGAAGTCGCTGTGTAAATTCTTATCGGATAATCATTATATTTGCCTAATTACAGCCGATCACGGAAACGCCGACATAATGTACGATTTGGAAACAAAAGAACCGCATACAGCTCACACACTAAATCCCGTCCCTTTCGTGATTTATGATCCTATCCATCACGATATAAACCGCATAAAGCTTCGTCACAATCCAAGCAACGGACTGAGCCTCATAGCAGGAACCGCTCTTGAGCTTATGGAGATACCTCACAAACACGAGCACTTTCAAAGTCTGGTTATTAAAAAATAATCAAAAAATAATATCTCATTGACTTTCGTTCGTTCTTTCGCATAGAATAAGTTATCCATGAAATTTTTACCGCTTAGATATCGCAGAACCGGCAGCGTCGGACTTATTCTTATTGCCGCAACAGCTGCTCTTTCTCTTATTTTGATGCTTGGGACAGTTTTTCTTCCTTCTAATCAATCGAAAAATATTGGCGCACGTGCTTCAACCACAGCTACCCTATACCCGGTAGCCGACACCATGATAAAACAAGACAACCCAAATAAAAATTATAA
>CAYMOO010000176.1:0-1863 GCA_964392185.1 uncultured Gammaproteobacteria bacterium | reverse complement strand
GAGACTCTGCGGATACCATACACAAAACAGGTGGAGTTTGATAATTTCCGCGACCTCAATGTGCTCGCGACCGGAGTGTGCGATGCCTGCGCCGGGACTCTAAAAGTAGCCGACCGGGCGGGAGTGGAGGAATATTAGGGAGTATTATATTAAAATATCTTTGTGAAAAGTAAACCGCTTTCATCTTTTATATGGCTTTCGATAATCGCAGCAATACTCACTATATCCTTAAAAACCGCGGCATTCTTTGTAACTAACTCCGTTGGCTTACTATCTGATGCGCTTGAATCGGTAATAAACCTCGTGGCGGCTGTGTTCGCTCTGTTTATACTAAAGCTCGCAGAAAAACCGCCGGACGAAATTCATGCCTACGGGCACACTAAGGCAGAATATTTTTCTAGCATTATAGAGGCTGGTTTAATATTGCTTGCCGCATTAAGTATTGGTTATACTGCGGTTGTTCGCCTACTTAACCCGCAATCTATCGAAATGGTCTCGGTTGGACTATTCATATCGCTGTTAGCTTCTTTGATAAATCTTGTGGTCGCAATAATCTTACTGAAGATTGGTAAAAAACATCACTCGGTGGCTCTCGAGGCGGATGGACACCACCTCCTGACGGATGTTTGGACTTCTGCTGGAGTAATCATAAGCATCGGGATCGTTATGATAACTAATATCCAAATACTCGACCCTATTGTTGCACTTATTGTCGCGGTGAACATTGTATTTACAGGTTATAAAATACTCAAACAATCGGCGCTTGGCCTCATTGACACTTCTCTACCCGATAAAGATTTAAACAAAATTAGAAAATTCCTAGATAAATATAAAGATCAAAATATTACTTACCATGGACTTAAATCCAGACAATCCGCGACTAGAAGTTTCATGTCGGTTCATATACTAGTACCGGGTACATGGACGGTTCAAAAAGGACATGACTTAATGGAACAAATCGAAGGAAATATACGCGAAATTGTGCCTGGAATTACCGTTTTTACCCATATTGAGCCGATCGAAGATCCAAAATCACTCGAAGATATTACAATCGATCGCGGTCAAAAGCACTCCTAATAAAAAACTTAATGAAGTATTCTTGAGAATTTGCCTACAACTAAAGGTTTTTTTGTCACCTTATTCGTTTCTAGATCGTATATGACTCTCGATAAACCCGTACTTAGACCTTACATAAAACAGTGCCAAAATGGAAAGGAGGGTACAAACTATATACGGAGCGCTGGCACCGACGCTATACAGAAAAGCCGCCAAAAGCGGGCCGATAATACGGGTGATCGACTGCAAAGATTGATTTGCCCCTTGTACACGGCCTTGCTCTTTTGGGTCGGCGGCACGAGAAATAAGGCTACCCAGGGCGGGCTCTATAAGCCCGCCACCAAAAGCAAAAACAATTACATTGAAGAATGCGTACGGAGTGGAATGAAACCAAACATTCGAGGCATTGAGCGCGTACGCGATTCCGGTAATCGCCAGTCCGGCGACCGTCAACTTCAGCTCGCCAAAACGGGTCATTAATTTATGCGAAAATACTCCTTGAGTAAAAATATCTACAATACCGACTACCAAAAACATAAGGCCAATATTGTCCGGCCCCCAATGAAGAACATCTTTAGAAAATACTCCGCCGATCCCCTGCAACTCCGCAAAAGGCAGAAAATAGAAAAATCCCAAAAGTAGAAGAGTGCGGATGGTAATGTTTGAAAGCACGCTTTGAAGCTGGCTGAACGGGTTGAGATGATGAAGTGAGAAGTCGCTCATGCGATGTTCTTTCTTAAGACTCTCCGGCAAAACAAAATATCCAAACGCGGCATTGACAAGTGTCACGACCGCCGCTAAATAAAA
>CAYMOO010000175.1:0-1895 GCA_964392185.1 uncultured Gammaproteobacteria bacterium | reverse complement strand
CGTTTCAAAGATGTCCACTTCAATAAAATAATCTCTTCCGATTTCGTAAGAGCGAGACAAACAGCAGAGATAGTCGCAAAAGAACACAATTTGATAGTGGAAACAGAAAAGACGTTGCGGGAACGGAGTTATGGACGAATGAATGGAAAAAACCAAGAAGAAATGAGAAGAGAACTTGGAGAGTTGTACGAAGCTTACCTAAAACTATCCGAAAAAGAGAAATTCACGAAAAAACTGGTCGACGACATGGAAACCACAGAAGAAGCATACCAAAGATTCACTTTATACCTTCGTGAAGCGGCTCTTGCCTACCAGGGTTCGACCATTTTGATTGTTTGTCACGTAACCCTCATGCGCGGATTTCTCATAAAACTCGGTTATGTGGATTACGAACAAATAACGAGCAACAATATCGATAATGCCGCCTATTTCATAGTCGAGTCGGATGGAGTCGAATTTTTCTTGAAAAAAGTCGAGGGCGTGACACATTGATTGTCGTATTATTTCTTGAAAAGATTTAAATACTCAGTTAAGGTATATATCCTGTTTCTCGCATGGCCGGTAATTTCATCAAACATATTTAATTTTTGAAAATCTCTTATCAAGGTGTTTGCTGTTGGTTTACTCACATTAAGCGAGCTTTGGATCTGTTTTGCATTTACGATTGGCTGTGAATAAAGTATTTTTAGTAATTCCTTTGCGCTTCTTGCGCGTTGACCTAGAGTCATAACCTTATCCTCATACCTCTGCCTCAATGCGATAATGTCTTCGAACGTATCTACTCCGTTTTTCGCGGTCGCGATAACGCCGCTCAAGAAAAATCGTATCCACTGCTCAATATCGCTTGAAGCTCGGACAATCGTTAAAGAGTCATAATAAGACCCTTTGTTCCGTTCAAAAAAATCGGACAAATAAAGAGTAGGTTTTTTCAGAATCCCAAGGTCGACGAGATGCAGGGTGATGAGGAGACGACCAATCCTGCCATTCCCATCAAGAAATGGGTGAACCGTCTCAAACTGGTAGTGACTAATCGCCAATTTTATAAGATGGGGAATTTCGAGACTCTCGTTATGCCAAAATTTCTCCATGTCACCTATAAGATCGGGCAGATCGTCTTGATGTGGGGGAATAAAAAACGCATCTTTTAAACTGGATCCGCCTATCCAGTTTTGACTCGTGCGTATCTCTCCAGGCATCTTATGCTTTCCTCTTACTCCGGAAAGTAACACTTTATGAGCCTCCTTAAGAAGCCGCATCGATAATGGTAAATTTTGTAGTTCGGAAATGGAATAGTTGAGAGCTTTTATATAATTCTGAACTTCGGACCAATCGTCACGGCGCTCGGGATCTATTTCTTCTTCGGGCAACAAAGCCTCGTCCATATCTGTTTTTGTACCTTCTATCAGGCTAGAACGCTGAGCTTCTTTTACAACATGCATCTGTATAAAAAAATTAACATCAGGTACTAATAAGGAGTATGCATTCAGTTCGCCCAAGTATCTTACAGCTTCCTCAAGTAATAATGTTATTTTTTTATCTCCACTCAAAAGGCCTATTAATAAGAGATGGCAAAAAGCTTTTATATTGAAATTGCTCTTTATAATAACCCGACTTGAAATCTATTTCGGAATCAGTCATATATTTTACTAAAAATATTTATAGTTAAATAATATCATTAAAATTTAACTATGTCAATATATAGTAAAAATTAAACTTAGCATTTTAATAAAAACACTATTCTATTGATTCTGTCCTAACTTCTCCCGCACGACTGTAGTAAGCAAAAATGATGCCGTTAGGGGAAATTTTGGATTCAAATAATTTGAATGAGGCGGGTATTGTGCCTTTATCGAACAATTTCTTCCCCGTGCCAAGAGTAAGCGGGAATATTTTCA
>CAYMOO010000174.1:0-1911 GCA_964392185.1 uncultured Gammaproteobacteria bacterium | reverse complement strand
TTTTTGTAATTCTGAATCATCTTCAATGACAGTTATTGATGCGAGCATATTAGATATTTAATTTTATAACTTAAAAGAACTATTTGAGCGACAACTCGGTATTTTTTTTAAATATTAATATTGTCGGCGATGTGTAAGCTTTAACGTAATACTTGAATAGACGGCCTCTGCCCCCTTCGTCTTTATATAGAGCATTCCATACCGAATCATTTTCTTGCATAACCACCCAGGTGGCGTATTTTTCTGGCTCACGTAGTGAATCTTCCCAATAAGGTTTATTACCTATGTATATTACGTTTTGAATAGGCAACCCGCTCCTTATTATACTAAGCGTCCTCGCATAGTCGTCAAGTAATACATTACCACCATCATAATTTTTTTTAAGCCATATTTCCGCGTTTGGAGTTGAACTGTGTGACAATCCATAAACCCCGTCAGCAAGGGAGATGGGCATGGACGCCGGCGGGATATATGGTTCGATTATGCCAACTAGAAGCACACCACCCAGAATCGCTCGAACGATGGTTGATTTGCCTCGAGCAAAACAGTAGCCGATGAAAAAGGCCGCAACAGGCACCATCATCACGCCATACCGGACATTGAACAAATTCCAAGAAAAATATTTTGGTGTTAGTTGAGGTATGAAAATTACCGACTGGCCCATATAAAGTGTTAATATGTAGAAAATTAGAGGAGTCATTATAACCACTGGTATCCATTTGTTTTCTTTCCCGAGGATAGCACGTATTAGATAAAAGATCATACCTCCCATAGCTATTATGCTGGCAATATTGCCAATATTTACTACCGAAGTCACGATATAGTACAAAGCCGATAACCCAAGATTTTTATAAGCCGGAAGTTCGCCTTTTTTTAACCAACCTTGCTGTTGCGATTTGGCGGAAAATGTACTGTTGGTAAAATATAAAGGATCTCCCAAAATAAGGTAATCCCACATGAACCAAAATAATATCCCAATGAATGCCAGCGAGCAAAACAGAATAAGATAACCCTCGATTTTCCGACGCGCATCGTTTTTGAAGATTTTTTTGGAAAAAACCAGAAAAATAATTCCGGCTTGTAAAGCGGAAAGCAACCAACCGTCGTAACGGCTTAAAGTCGCGCACAATGTAAAAAAGGCGCTGTAAGAAAGTGACACGATATCTTCGGTATTGAGTAAAAATTTGCTGAAATAGTAGGTCGAAAGAATAAAAAACATAATGAGAGGCAGTTCCGTCATCGGCGTCGTTTGCAAATATAATATATTCGGATTCAAGGCAAATACTGCCGCAGCCAATATGCCCCCTAGATGATTTTTGGAAAGCATATAAACAAGCTTATATAGAAATATTCCACTTATTATGTAAGACAAACCCGATACGATTGAGCCGGCTATACCGCTTCGCCAAAGAGGATCGAGTATCACCAGAGGTAGAAGCATAAGATGTGGCAATGGCAGCCAAATTCCTCCTAGTTGTGCCGCTCCCGGGGTAATACTATGCACCACCCGTTTGGCTATATTCAGGTGCGACTCGGCATCGCCGTAGGCGATGATTGTTTTATCCATATAGGAAACAATCGACGCACTAATAGCCATGATAAGCATAAACTCAGCGATAAACATGGCGATATGTGATTCGCGGATATCTTTTTGCATCAAAGTATGATGGTTGTTGAATGATTTGTAACGGTGCTAATAAATTGTGTCTTTTAGTTATCGATTGAGTATTCTTTTGCATATGAAAACCATGTACTGTTTTTGCCCAATAATGGGGAGAGACAATCAGGCTATAAACGGCTTTCCATGAGGCGACACTCATGAGTGCCCAATACACCGGGATTAAAAGAGTATATTTTTCTATGTCGTAATATTTTCTTGTCGCAGAAGCCAATATGTAGGAGTATAAATAA
>CAYMOO010000173.1:0-1977 GCA_964392185.1 uncultured Gammaproteobacteria bacterium | reverse complement strand
CTCTCTGCGTGGCCAAACGAAAAAAATAATACTATTTTTTTTCGTTTGGCTAGCTCTTACCGCCGTTACTCAGTTCTTATTTTATCCTGATTTGAGAAATCTGATGTATCTGGGGTGGGATCCTCATCTTAATCGTATAGTGGGTTTAATGTTGGAACCACCAATCTCTGGAGCGATATATGGGCTTACTATCTTATATTTATATATTTATATTAAGAAGAATTTATTGAGAAATATCGCGATTACTTTTTTTTTAATTTTGATTTTTTTTACATATTCGCGTGGTACTTATCTGGCAGTCGCAGCGACGTCTGCGGTGATTATATTAAGATTTTCCAAACTCACAGACCCTCTTATCAGATCTAAAGTAGATAATAGCACGAGAAAGCGCCACATGGATACTTTAGTAATCATAGTTTTGGTTATAGCACTTGTCGCATTGATGTTTATTCCGCAGGAAGGCGAAGGTATGAATTTGCTCAGAACAAGTACGGTTTATTCAAGGTTTTACGATTATAAGGAAGCTATGGGGATTTTCGCACGAAATCCACTGATCGGCATAGGCTATAACCAGATTGGGAGTTATAAGGAGTCCTTAACCACCACTATATTTCCCAATCATTCAGCAGCCTCATTTCAATCGAGTTTTCTGATTGTGTTGGTTACCGGAGGAGTTGCCGGTCTGGTGCTTTTTTTCCTGATGTTATATGAGATTATGAATATAAATTTGCTCTCCGAATATGTGTTTTTATTTTTAAGTATCGCTTCGCTTACAGATAATGTGATGCTCCACCCTTTTATACTGTTTTATTCTTTTTTGTTGGTTGCGCTAATTCCAGATAGTCTCAATCATCCTTCCGGTATTCGATAACCAAACTTTTCGTTTCTGTGTTGCCGGCGGCATCCTGGGCAACAATCTCTATATTATTTTCGCCTTCTTTAAGACGAATGTTGTAGGAGAAAGATCCTGTAGCGTCAATAACTGCGGGTGCTCGGTTTATATGTATTTCTACATCGGGATCTGTGGAGCCCTTGATATTGAAATCTTGTGAGGAAGTTTTTGCTGTTTCTGAGTCGGGCGTCAGAATGTCGAGTTTTGGTTTTTCGGTTTTATATACCACCGTGTAAGTGTCTGATTTTTTTATTTTCTTTGCTTTTGTTGATTTGGCAATCAACTGAATAAGATTAGATCCATTTTTCAGATCGCCTATTTCTTCCGAGAAACTATTCGCATCGTTAAGATCTATTGATTTTACTTGGTTTTCGTTAATTAAAAAATCAAGCTTGTCGAAGTCGACGATATTGCCGCTTACTATCAGTCTCGAACTATTAGTGGCTTCGGGTAATTCATATATATCGAGCTGGCCAAAGAAAGTATCGTCTTTTTTTGTTGTTTCTTGTGGTTTTTCTCCTCCGATCATACGACTCACATACAGTGAGCCTCCAACTAGTGCTTTAATGCCGAAAACCATGAGGACAACGACGGTGATGATGATAATCACCAGATACGCGATAAGTTTGAGAGTAAATTGTTTTCTTTGATATCTTTCTAGTCTTGACATGAGCCGATAGCCGGAATCGAACCGGCGACCTGCCGCTTACGAAGCGGATGCTCTACCAGCTGAGCTATATCGGCTGATTTGATGCCAACATTATAACATTTTTTGAAACGACGCTTTTTCAGCTTCTTTTCAGATTGTAGACTTAGACTTTCATTGAAGTATGAAAAGCCACTCGTATAAAGGGGAACACTCGTAGTGTGTCGTAGGTAGACTTCTTATTTGCGACACACTACGATCTTCAATATAAAAAAATATTTATCCTTTTTTGAGAGATGCTTCTAAATCAATGAGGTCGTATTCGAAGCGAGATTTGAGAAAATTTTTAGTATCTTCTACTCCTTTGTTGTAAATATGGTTCCCAGAAATACTGAGTAAAGAATCCAATATTTGTTCTGCTGCTATTTGACCTATTTTT
>CAYMOO010000172.1:0-1991 GCA_964392185.1 uncultured Gammaproteobacteria bacterium | reverse complement strand
AGCATCTCTAATTCATAAAGAATTAAGACACGTTAAGGAAAATTCGGATGATATGGCATCAGAATTATAAATTTAGTATGATGGTATCATATGAATCCTTCAACAAAAGCCATTCATGCCGGGCTTAGAGCGGCAGATCCTTCGTTCGGTTCGGTAGCGCCTCCTATTTATCCCTCTTCCACTTTCGTATTTCCAAATGCGGCCGAAGGAGCTCTCAGATTTGCTGGTAAAAGCCGGGGTATGGTGTATTCCCGATTCACCAATCCGACGGTAGACGCCTTGCAGACACGTTTGGCTGCTATTGAGGGAGCAGAGGCGGCGGTTGCGACCGGGTCGGGAATGGCGGCGATCTCTCTCTTATTTTTTCATATGCTGAGACAAGGTGATACGATCGTGGCTCATCGTGTGCTTTATGGCGGGACGGTGGAGCTGGTTTCGCGGATATTGCCCAAGTACGGAATAAAAACCAAATTGGTCGATTTTACAGACTTGAAATCTTTGGAGCGGGCAGTCGATAGGAGTGTCAAGCTTATATATTTTGAAACCCCGACCAATCCGATGCTTGAGATAATAGATATAGCCGCAGTCGCTCGGCTTGCGAAAAAAAAGAATGTGCTGACGGCGATTGATAATACTTTTGCTCCCCCGCCGCTACAATATCCGTTAAATTTGGGGATAGACTTAGTCCTTCATAGTTTGACGAAATATCTGGGTGGACATTCGGATGTGATCGGGGGCGCGATCATGGGTAAAGAAGATTTGATCCGTGAGATGAGTTTGAAGTCTTACCCTTTTTTCGGACCGACCCTCTCCCCTTTCAGCGCGTATTTGGTGCTTCGTGGGATAACCACGCTTGGTGTGAGACTGTCGAAAATATGCGACTCGGCCATGAAAATAGCCGGTATTCTCGCCGAGCACGAAAAAATAGAAAAAGTATATTATCCGGGTTTGGCCAGTCATAAAGGCTATATGATCGCTAAATCGCAAATGTGTGGTTATGGCGGAGTTATATCGTTCGAGCTTAAAGGCGGATATAAAGCGGCCGCGAAGCTGGTCGACGGCATAAAATTGTTCAGCTTGGCGGTATCGCTCGGGGGTGTTGAGAGTCTTATAGAACATCCAGCGTCGATGACACATTCGGAACTTTCGGAAGAAGAAATGCGTGAATCCGGTATACGACCAGGGCTGGTGCGGATTTCCGTAGGACTGGAAGACATAAACGATCTCATTTCCGCCTTAAAGGACGGGCTTAGTACGCTATAATATTGGTGTTGCCGGAGTGGTGAAATGGCAGACACGCAGCGTTTAGGGCGCTGTGCCCGCAAGGGCGTGGGAGTTCAACTCTCCCCTCTGGCACATGTTGAACTAAGGCAAGACCGATACTTCATTCGAAATAGGAGCTTAGTTCGGGAGTACTTCCTTGATTTTCAGCAGAATATCTTCGAGCGGAGAATTCGATTTGATAAGATAATAAGCCGGATGTGTCGTGAGTATTTCGTCTATTTGTTTGACGTTGTCCGGGGATACATTCGTTAATACTATTACCGGCACTTTTTGACCCCATGGATCTTGACGGAGTTTGGCCATCATGCTCATTCCATCCATAATAGGCATGACTAGGTCGAGGAGAATAATATCCGGATGTTTTTCTAGCGCCTGTTTGAGACCGTCTTCGCCGTTTTCGGCAATGATGGTTTCGTACCCTCCGTATTTAAGTTTTACGACAAGGGCTGTTCTTAGGGCTTCTTCATCTTCAACGACAAGCACTTTCCGCTTATCCATAAAATTATGATATATTTAATATCAATTAGTGTCAATATGATAATTACTTTATAAGAGTAGATACACGATGAAAAATGGCTCTTTTATATCGGCTTCTGTTTTATCGGTCATCGTTGTATTAATTTTTATCTGGTTTGTATTTGCGGCATCTTTTTTTGCGCCGCTCCCCGGTATTTTTAGCGCCGACAACCGCGGCAGTATTACATTCG
>CAYMOO010000171.1:253-2031 GCA_964392185.1 uncultured Gammaproteobacteria bacterium | reverse complement strand
GTTCTTCCCATTATGGATATTTTGCAATAACGATTCTCCCGATGTTTTTTATTTTACTATCGAGAACGGTTACAAAAGATTGGTTAAGCGATCATGGGATTCAATCCTTCATCGGGATGACAGTAAAACCCATGATTATAATCTGGATTATTATTTCTGCATACTCAACTTTTATGGGAGGTTTTCGATTTAAGAACGATCGTACATTATTTGAAAGTGAAGTAAAACATGACGACAAATTTTTGGAGGGTCATCAGTATTTAGGCGACTATTTCTTTCATAGCAATGATCTGAAACGCGCTTCCCATGAATATGAACGCGCTTTAAAAACCGATAAAAATGTTATCGCTTATGTCGACCCGCAGTCGGTTCTTAATAATTTAGCCGGAGTACGGGTCATGGAGAACCGGCTGGTAGAAGCTGATTCAATACTGTTATCCCTTCAAAAAATTCAAGGAGGAAGAGGAACTTTGGGAGTTCGATATAATCGGGCATTAATTGCATACAAACAAAAAAAATATCAAAAAGTCATCGATCTTCTCTATAGTTCGTATAAAGAATGGAGAAGGCCGGAGCCGATTTTTCTTCTTGCTGAATCGTTGAAAAAACTAGGGAGGGAAAAGGAAGCAGAACAGGTATTGAAGTTTATCGAGGCACACAGCGCAGTCTCACCGCCAAAAAAATAAATCGAGCTATACTTTAAAAAATCCTTTTCTCCAGAGTTCAAAGTCGACAATATCAATTGCTCCGCTGCCATTGAAGTCGGCAGTCTTTGTGGAGAGTGTTACATTATATTCTTTGCGCCATATTTCAAAATCGACGAGATCGATGACTCCGTTGCAGTCTGCATCTCCGGATGATTTTTTTAAACACGGCGAAGATGTCGCAGTCGGAGCTGTTGTTGGTGTTGGCTGAATCGTCGTTGGTGTTACCGAGGATGGATTATATTCATAGGCTCCAATGTCGTATGCACCTCCTATCGGGCGTAACATTTTAAAATAATCTTCTATTACCATCGGTTCAGTAGCACCGGCATTTATAGCGGGCGATGATGATTGAAGTTTAAAATAGTCTGCTGTTAATTGTCCTGCTTCAATAGTTCCTGTTTTTGTGAAGAGAGGATTTTGTACCACGTCTCCCGTTCCTACAGCATTGGCAGAATATGATTTATTGTATAAATTATTAGAAATCGTTAAACCATTATGAGAGCTTACCATTGAAATCGGCGTTACCCTGCTGTCATCTTCGACAATAATATTATTCTCAAATTTTGAATTGGTAAAGGATGTAATTCCGGGGCGAAAATAGATGCTCATATTGTAGCCGGAGCTAATATCTGAGTCTGATTTGGTACTATTGACAAATGTGTTGTTGGCGATAACGGTATTTGCAAGTTCAGTTACATTTCCGTCAACTGAAAAATTGAGAAATGCGCCATAGACAATGTTATTAATGATTGTGTTGTTACTTGGAAGGGGAGATGTCTCGTGTCCGATCATTATTCCGTTTCCCTGCTGAGTACTATCAGGAGTAAAGTATATAAGATTCCGCTGTGCACGAACTCCGGTTGTACTGTCGAGATATAATCCGATAACGTTATTGTATGAAATATTATCTTCAATCACTGTTCCACTTGCCCCCGCATATGAGTTCAAACCTTCACCCCTGTTTTCATAAGAAAGGCTGTTTTTGATAGTATTATTTATTCCGGTAGTACAAAGAGCCGATCCCCATGTGGTGCATCCGTTGCCATAGCGCTGGCCGTTTTTATGAACGGT
>CAYMOO010000171.1:0-243 GCA_964392185.1 uncultured Gammaproteobacteria bacterium | reverse complement strand
GCCGTCGGCAATATTATTCGAACCAGCAAGCACAATACCCGTTTCTCCGGTATGGTCGACCGTTACATTATGCAACGTATTATTAGTTCCTCCGACAAAAATTCCACCTCCATTGGAGTTTATTACTTTAAGATTCTGTACGGTAAAGTACGACACAGATAGAGCAATAAGAAAATCATAGCATCCGGAAGGAATAGTGTTTTGTCCATCTATTATTGGAATCTAATTTTGGTATCCTGATAT
>CAYMOO010000170.1:0-2056 GCA_964392185.1 uncultured Gammaproteobacteria bacterium | reverse complement strand
CCTCATTTCTTAATGGAAACCTTGGAGACGTGGCCATACCAACGACTATTTTCGATGAGTTTTCTGGTAATACGTTTATCATCAGAAACGCTTTCGATAAAAAATACTTCTCCCGATTTAAGGCGGGGAATGTGTTGACGAATCAGAAGTTGATTTCAGTGCGCGGCACTCTTCTACATCCGGAAGAAGTAATAAAGGACTATTTTAAGAAGGGATATGCGATAGTCGAGATGGAGAACGGATCATACCTGAATGCGCTCTATGAAGGATCAGATTACGATCGATATCCGGAAAAACAGACGATTAGCATGGTGAATTCTCCCGTTGATATCGGCATAATCAACTATGCTTCGGACACGCCTTTTACAAAAGCGGTCACATTGGCGACACGTAATCTAGGTTATGAGGGAGTGGAAGCCACTTATGAAAGTTCTCTGGCAATAATAAAAAGAATTGCCGAGGTTGAGTTGAACCAGATGAATAACAAGTGATAGTATTGATCTTATGAAATTTGGCATCTTATCTGACACACACGATCATTTACAAGCAATATCAAAAGCTATCGGAATATTCAGAGAGCATAATGTGGATCGTATAGTACATTGTGGGGACTGGGTTAGTCCTTATTCTTTGGCTCACTTTGGAAGTCTTATTGCCGACTGGAATATTCCGGTCATGAGTGTTCTTGGTAATAATGAAGGTGATTATCGTAAAATCGAAAAAATCAATTCTACACTTCATAACCCTATACTATTTTGTGATGTTTCCATTTTACAGTTTGAAGTAGAGGGAGTTGAATTCGCAGTGTATCACGGTCATGATAAACCTACTCTTAATGCCCTTATAAAATCTAAGGATTATCGAGCGATATTTACTGGCCACACACATGTGGTAAGGAATGAGGTCGTCGGTGGATCTTTAGTGCTTAATCCGGGTTCTACATCATATTTTTCTGAGGGTAAAATAGTAGACGATGCCAGTGTGGCCGTATATGATTTTAAGAAAAATAAAGCGGAAATAATCAGATTCAAATAACTATGGAAAAAATCAATTATGTCGAAGGAAAGATAGTGGATGTGGTCAATCGACGTATTTTTTCAGGTCGTATAACCGTGGAAAACGGGAGAATAAAATCCGTGACGGAGGATAAATCAGTGGAGGGCCCCTATATACTTCCCGGTTTTATCGATGCGCATATTCATGTTGAGAGCTCTATGTTGCCTCCGGCGGAATTTGCCCGTTTGGCCACTATTCATGGTACGGTCGCAACCGTTTCCGATCCGCATGAAATCGCCAATGTTCTTGGAATACCAGGTGTCGATTACATGATAAACAACGGTAAAAAAGTTCCCTTCACATTCATATGGGGAGCACCATCCTGTGTACCGGCAACCACTTTCGAAACTTCCGGGGCTATACTCGATTCGATTGAAGTCGCGAAATTGTTGGATCGGCCTGAGATCCGATATTTATCGGAAGTCATGAATTTTCCAGGAGTTATCAATGGAGACGGAGAGATGCTCGCAAAAGTCAAAGCTTCTCATGATCGGCAAAAACCCGTTGATGGACATGCGCCTGGCCTGATGGGAGAGGATCTCAGAAAATATGTCGCTGCGGGTATTACCACAGACCACGAATCTTATATGCTTGAGGAAGCCCGTCAAAAATTATCGCTGGGAATGAAAGTGATTATACGTGAGGGTTCAGCTGCAAAAAATTTTGAGGCTTTACACCCTATTTTGAAAGATTCTTCGGCGATGTGTATGTTTGGGAGTGATGACAAACACCCAAACGATTTGGTAGTCGGACATATAAATTCGGTAGTTTCCCGTGCTGTGAAATTGGGATACGATCTTATGAATGTCTTAACTGCCGCATGTATCAACCCGGTAAGACATTATGGTATCCCCGTCGGGCTTTTGCAGGCGGGAGATTGGGCGGATTTCGTGATGGTTGAAGATCTGGAAAATTTCAAGGTAATCAAAACCATCTTGAAAGGAAGTGTTGTTGCTCATGGTGGTGAGCCTAGAATACAAAAAATAAAATCAGAAATTAT
>CAYMOO010000169.1:0-2088 GCA_964392185.1 uncultured Gammaproteobacteria bacterium | reverse complement strand
ATTGACCGAAAATAATTTTTCCGTGAAAACGGCAGCGAGTGGCGCGTTAGGAATAAAAACCGTCGAAAAATTCAGCCCGGATTTGGTGATACTCGATTTAAGTCTTCCTGATATGGATGGTCAAAGCGTTTGTAGTCAAATCCGTAAAAACGATCCCGCTTTGCCAATCATAATGCTCACCGCCAAAGATTCGGTTTCGGACAAAGTAAAAGGACTCACTTCCGGCGCCGACGATTACATTACCAAACCATTCGTGATTGACGAACTCATTGCTCGCATAAAAACTCGGTTAAGAAATAATGTAAATAATAAATCTATAATTAAAATTGCGGATCTCGAGTTGGACTCAAAAAAAGTAGAAGTAAAAAGGGGAGGGAAGATCATCAAACTCACCGCACAGGAGTTTAAGCTACTTGAATATTTGATGTTAA
Organism: uncultured Gammaproteobacteria bacterium; assembly: GCA_964392185.1. GTDB lineage: Bacteria > Patescibacteriota > Microgenomatia > UBA1406 > GWC2-37-13 > CAYYYG01. The sequence goes on along the minus strand of CAYMOO010000169.1, from coordinate 1,657 downwards.
ACAAAGGTTTCGTACTGAGCCGCGATATGATACTAAATCGCATTTGGCTTTCATCACCAGACATCGAAACGAGAGTTGTCGATGTATACATAGGCTATCTTAGGAAAAAAATAGATTCCGGTTTTAAGAAAGAACTAATACATAGCATCAGAGGTTTCGGCTATACAATAAAAGACTAGTACCCTATGACAGATAAGATTTTATAAGCCGTATAAGTATATCGACATCGAATGGCTTTCTTATATAGTCATTTGCTCCGGCCGACTTGGCTTCTTTCTGCAGATTTTGGCCCGAAGCAGACATTATAATTATGGGAGTTTTTTTATAATCTTTTTTAGTTCTCACGCTTGTGGCTATATTCAGACCATTTTCTCCCGGCAAGCGATAATCTACTAGAAAAAGATCTGGATTGAAATCGGTTAATCTGCCATTCAGCATAGCACTATCCGAAACAGCCGCGACTTTATAGCCGATATCGCTAAGTATTATCTCCAAACCTTCCCTTAGCGCATCGTCATCCTCGACAATTATTATTGATTTTTCCATAATTTTTTTATTTATTAACGTTTTTTTGGAATTACGGGCAGACGGATATAAAAAGTCGATCCTTCACCCAACGTGCTAGTAGCCCATATTTTGCCACCCATTTTGCTAACAATCTGACTTGTTATATACAAACCCACACCCAAACCGTACACTTTTTTTTGCGTCTGCATATGCACACGATAAAATATATCGAATATTTTGGCGATATCCTTTTCCGCTATTCCTGTGCCCAAATCTTTAATACTTATCAATAATTGACCTTTGCTGATCTCTGATTTTATAAAGACTTGATTGGCGTTGGGCGAATATTTAACCGCATTTCTAATAACATTTATAAGTATTTGACTCAATCTATTCCTATCCGAAACAATGTTCAGCGATGTCTTGCTTTGGTATATTAACTTATGGGTTTTTGTCGACAACTGCAATTCCGACAATAATTGTTTTATAAAGTCCTCAAAATCAAACATCTCCCAATAAAAATCCATCTGATCTTTATCCATACGCGCCACATCCAAAAGGTCGCTGATAAGCTGTGTCAACGTATCGGTTTTTTCATCTATTTTTTCCAGATACTGAATGGATTTTTCGTCCAATTTATCACCCAGATGACGTTTGAGAATATCGATGAATACTTTTATACTTGCGATAGGTGTTCGCAATTCATGGCTTGTGACGGCGATCATGTTTTCCCGACGATTTCTTTCTTCTATCGACTCCGAGATATCGCGGATAATAAATAGTGTCTTTCCTGGAAGAAAATTGGAAGTAGCGCTGTATTCGAGCATGTGATTCTCACCGTCAGGAAAAATAATACTGAATGTATCTCTTAGTTTTGAGTATTTTTGCAATTTTCTCCATGAGTTTGTAAATCTTTTTCGATCACCGTTTGCGATAATATCCAAAAAATTTTTGTTTGTTAAAATTGCTTTAGGGCAACCCAGTAGTTTACAAGCGGTACTGTTAACATCAATAATTTTAGCGTTGTCGTCGGTGATAAATATAATATCCATCGACCCTTCAAAAACAGACCGAAATTTATTTTCACTTTCCTTTATTTTTTCAGTATCTTCAAAAATTTTACCTAAATCAGTTAGAAAGAGTTTTACTT
>CAYMOO010000168.1:0-2098 GCA_964392185.1 uncultured Gammaproteobacteria bacterium | reverse complement strand
CAGAAAGACAGATAATTCATCACGGCGTTCAGAATGACGGATAGACTTCATAATAAAATTCAAAAAGAGAAATGGGTAACTAAAAGACTATAAACTATGGCTTCTGACCACCAGAACTCGTGGAGCCTGATGAAGTATTGGGTGCAGTGGTGACGGTAACAGTTGTAGTTGTTGGAGCATTCGGTGTTGAAGGGGTGGTTGGAGGTGGTGTTGAGGGGGAGGCATTTTGTTGGCCTAGTGCATTCTTGATTGCAGCAACCATCGCCGCCTGCTGTTGATGCTGCTGTGACGCGAGTGAATCGCTTTTTTCCTGATCTCTGGCCTGCTGTCTGGCCTGGGATATGTCTTTGTTCATTTGTATCCTATCTCCCCAAGGCATTTTACTCCCTGATTTCAAATCGTTAGGATCTATACCATATTTCCTTCGAACGTCTTCGATGGCTTGTTTTTCTCGCAAACTTACTTTACCTCTCATAGGCTCCATATAGGGGGCGAGCCTGCGGTTGAAAAAGCCGCCGACAGTCTTGGCGGCATTTTCACCAACGCTGCCGGGAAGCAGCTTCAGTAAGCCAAGACCGCGCCCGGTAAGCATAGAAGCTCCGGCAACACCCGCCGCTCCTCCGGCGAAAAACATTCCCAAGCCGAATTTGGAGCTGCCCTGAGTGACGCCGAGAAAACCCTTGGCTTGTGTCGTAAGATCGGGCACAAGAAAAAGTATCCCCATACCAATAACCATAAGAAATGCTCCCTGATCGATCCCACCCAAAAATGGCGGCGCCCATATATGGCGGGAAGGATCGCCAGGAACGAGTAAATTATTTACTATCAATGAACCGGATATAAATAATCCGACGACTATCGGGAACGTCATAAGCTCCGCGAACAGATGTTTGAACCAGCTCATAAACGCATTATTACCGGGCAAAGCTTCAAGCAGTATATATACTGGAGCAAATACGATATACAAAAGAATTCTCAGATATGCAAAAAGCAACATAAAATATATCCGGAAAAATAGCCCGATAATCGTCATGAAAATAAGTACCGCCATAATAAATCTGGGCAGGATTTGCGCCATCAATGTCCAGAAAGGTATAGCGAAAAGTGCACCGAGAAAGGCATTGGGCATCATACCGAATGAAAAAGTAAAGGCGTTGATGTTGGAAAAGGCTTCGCCGAAACCGGAGCCTCGGTATATTGACATACCGTAATACATAATAAGAATATTGGCAAAAAACGAGATGAGCTGTATGAACATACTAATGGGCGCCGGTAATATTCTTAGGATACTATCGGCCAGACCGAAAACGGTAGAAAAACCCAGCAGATTGGCGCCTCCAAACATAAAATTCATGATTGTCGAATAGGCTGAATCTTGTGGTACTGTTTTGACATAGGGGAAAAAACTTTGCCATATCCTAAATGGACCTCCAGTCGCATAGGTCGAAAATACGTCATTGGTATTACAATAAGTGTTGCTCGTACCGCCACATAACACGGAAACCATTAGTCCCATTACAATATACATAACATCAATTAAAAATCCGGCTATCGCGTAGGAAAAAGTAACCAAAAGCATCGTTATGACTATTTTTGGTAGCGCACTTTCTATAGATATAGAAGCCTGGGCGCTAATTTTCATGCGGAACATCATAATGAAACCCGTGGCAACTATCACTAAGGCTAAAAGAGCCAGGGACAGATTTCTCATCAATAACCATATGGGCCGGAAACCTCTGATTGCGGAAAAGCCGATACCCTCAGCGGCATGAGTTTGCGGGACGATCCCGGCTTTTGCGATCGTATCGTATGTCTCCACGACGCCAGATGCGGGTGGATGAGTGAGCGGATAAAGTCCGGCATAGGTGGCCATGCCTAAAATACTACCCCTGAAGCCTTCTTCTTTATCTACGCATGAAGATCCGAGAATGGAACACGATGCCGATCTATAGACTTGTACGAAAGCGTTCAGACCTTTGTCTTTCTTTATAGATGGATCGTTGTAAAAATCGTCTTGCTGTTTTTGCATAGTTTCCAGATTCTTGAAAAGGCTTGGGGCGGGATTGTTGCTTATTGCCCTGCTGAAGATGTTGAGGAT
>CAYMOO010000167.1:0-2122 GCA_964392185.1 uncultured Gammaproteobacteria bacterium | reverse complement strand
CACGACCCGTCTCAAGCCTATACTTCTACTGAAAAATTTTTCCAAAAAAATTGACCTTCTGGCGACCGACATATACTTTTCACCAGATTACAGTCAAGGCATAGTCGAGTATAAGATAGAAAAAAATGTCGAATCTTTTCTTATATCTCTCGAACAGGAAAATACCGTGGCCGATTTAATAGATACAACAACCTCGAAAGACACTTTTATAGCTGCCTGGGATGACCGGAAATCAGCAGATATAAATAAAATTTTAGAAACTTTTCCCAAGGAGATCAACCGTGTTGCCACGGATTCATTTCATATAATCTCCTTTTCTCCCGACGAAACAAAAATGATTTACCGTGCCCAAAAAAATATCACTCTGGCTAGAGCCATAGTCCCACCTCTTATTGGAGCCAATCAGACCGAAGAAGTAAGAAATCTCAAGAAAAATACCCTCTATATGTACGATAAAAAAGAAGACAAAAACATTCAATTAAGCCTGGAAATCCCCAACGACGCTGCCCTTCAATGGTATGCCGACAGCCGGCATCTGGTATTTTTGGATAAAAATAAAATCACCGTCATCGATTATGACGGGAGCAACAGGCGCACTGTTTACTCCGGACCCTTTAATGATGATTATTTCCTTATAACTCCGAATGACACATTGATTATTCTCACCAATCTGAATCCACAAAATAATCCTTTTCCCGATATCTACGAGGTCGATCTTCAATAAATAACGCCATTATCATAATCAACGGCAGGTACGGCAAAAACGAGCAATCTCTTCAAAGTAGTTCCTGGTGGCCAACAGGTCTGTAATGTCAGAAACTCCTTATCTGATGTACGCGTAAGATATTCGACTTCTTTCGGATCAACAATTTGCTGACCAATGACACGATACAGATATCTTTGTCCTTTATAAAACAAGTCTATTTCATCGCCCGCTTGGAGTTTGTACAGTAAATAAAAAACACCATTATACTGACCGACATTCCACCAATAATCGGTTGAGTGGGCAAATAAATACACGTGTCCGCCCTGACCTGGATAAGACGTACCAGCCGCATGACCAACACCTCTTTTTAAGATCTCCTTATAATCACTTTCTTGGGTAACTTTAACGTCCGGTATTATTTTTGCGTTAGCATCGATTTTCGGAATTACTACACCGAATTCAGTATCGGCGGGCTTGATAACTTCTATCTGCTGTACTCGAAAAAAATCGGCAAAAGCATTAGGTTCTGGGGTGGGAATGGATGTCGGCGATACTAATATAGTCTTATTATTCTGAGACTTTAATGTATTGGCAACAATATATTTTTTACTAACAATCGAATCGGCAAAGTAATGGATTTCATTCTTTACCGGCTCATAAAATACCCGTCCTATTGAAAAAAGGGAAAATATTATAAAGAAGTTACCGAGTGTACGCAGTATTAAAATCCTAAGATAATCTGGTGTGCCGACTGCTTTCTTTATGCGATGTCGTATCCCTTTATGCATAAAAAATTATACCAGATATAATCTAAATACGTCTAAATATATCTTATTGTGCCATCGGGGGGAATTGAACTCCCAACCTTTCCCTTAGGACGGGACTGCTCTATCCGTTGAGCTACGACGGCATATACGATATTATACCGTCTCTAAGTCATCAATACCAGAGTCTTTATCGCATCATTTTCTCTTCCACTCTTTCGTAGACGAAGATCTCTTTTGTCGAAAACCACAAAGGTATTTCGTATTTCGCCTCCTCGATGGTTCCCGATGCATGGATCATATTCTTGATCGGTCGTCTTCCGGTGTTGGCCAAATAAGAAGAATCGAACGAGTAATCACCACGAATAGTACCTGGAGCGGCTTTTAAAGGTAGGGTATGTCCACAAATTTTACGGACGAGCTCAACCGCATGCGGGCCTTCCAAAACAAAAGCAAATACCGGTCCGGAGGTGATCATATCCACCAGCCATTCACGGATGCGCAAGCCAATCTCATGCGCGTCATCGGTGCCCATCTCTTTCTTAACATCTATCCCCAGATCGCGGTAATTTTCCAAAGTCTTATTACCCATTCCATTTATGAATTCTGTGCGGGAAGCTGGATAATGTTTGTCGGCAAGTTTGCGGTCGAC
>CAYMOO010000166.1:0-2155 GCA_964392185.1 uncultured Gammaproteobacteria bacterium | reverse complement strand
GAATGGGTCGTGATAAAAAATTGAATGCCTTGTTCTGATAGCAGCGCAATAATTTCTAAGAATGCACTAATGGCGCTTGGATGTAAGGCTGATTCAGGTTCATCAATAAAAATGACAGACTGAGGTGACAAATAACGATTGCCGAGCAAAATATCTAAGATGGCGATTTTTTTCATTCCTTCTGCGGTGGTATGAACAGAAAAACGGCTGTTACCTTGTTTACAAATCCATTTTTCATTTTGCATATCAAATTCAATCTTGCCTTGAAAAATGGCTTCAAGCTTCTGGCGTGACTGCTTAAAACTTTTATAATTCCGTCCCATTTGTTTCGGATTTTGTAAGGCTAATACCAAATCAACATAGGTGGCATCAAAGCCAAAGGCTTTGTCTTGCAGCGCGGATTTTAAAATAATTTTAGCCAAGCTCAATACTTCTTTAGGTGGAAGGAAAACAGAATTGGCATCGCGGCGAGACAGCGTGTTTAAGACTGGGGTCACTTTTTTAGTGGTATCTTGACCAAATTCCAATGCTAACGAACTATTATCAGTCATTGTCATGATTGCTTTTAAACGATTCCCTTTCCCTTTTTTTACCAAGTCACCCAGTTTATCTGTCTGAAATGTCCAGTAGAATTTATCTGCCAATACTTCATCAAATAGACGCGGATCATCGCCACACCCAAACTCTTCTTGCGCCCGAATCATACTGTATAAGGCTTTCAATAAAAAAGTTTTACCTGTGCTATTCGGACCAATGAGCAAATTAATCTGCCCAAGGTTTTCTATATGCGCATTTGCTATGGGTCCAAAATTTTCTAATGTAAAATTTTTAATCATTATTATTGAGTTTTTTATCTAGTCTTTCAACTCTTGAAAGAAAATCTTCTGCAAACGACTTATATTTCTCAAAAGTTTCTTTATATCGTCCATAGCTCCCACTATTGATATTAATATGGTTCACTGATAAATAGTCAGGGTCGTCATTAGTATACTTCTCAAATTCATCAGGTACACGCCACATTGGCACATGCAAGGCTTGCGCCATTGAGGGAAATGTATTGTGTGTGTGCATAACAGCCATTCCGCCAATAGGTTGTCTCAAAATATCTGTATCTAAATAAACTCTGTTTTCGGGACGAATGTTTTCTTCAATAAATTGAGGTATTTTTGAGACATAGGAGTAATGAGCGTCCGCTAATTTATAGTCATTTTTACCAGCATCATAACGTTTAGCACCATAAATTGTAAAACCTAAAAACTGAACAAATTTCTCTGGAAAACTATTGCGTTTATTTAGGGAGATTAATTGATAAATAGTTTCGAAATCTTTTTTCCACAGTTCAAGAGAATTGCCTATATTTTTGATACCATACAAGCTGAACATATCAGGCTGCGCAGGGATGAAAAATCCATCAACTGTCGAAATAATAGTTTTATTTAAAATACCTAAACTTGGCGATGTATCAATAATAATATAGTCATAGTTATATTTTTCGGTATATTGGTTACATAACTCTCTAACTTTGGTAATAGTTCGGATGGATAAATTATCTCCTTGGTAAGCACCATTCCAACGTTCTGCTAATTTATTTTCATACTTGTGTATAGATAATCTTCCAGGAATCAAATCTAAATTATCGTCTAAATGAATTGGGGGAGGTAAAGTCTCAAAGTCGCTTTCTCCTGACTCTGTTGGTTTAAGTAGAAAATGAATACTTCTAGGTTGAGATAGTAGTTCTTCTGCTTTTAGTCTATGGATCGAACTAAAATCCTCAATATATTCATCTTCATCTTCCCAAATAGCATGAATTTTCTCCACATCCATTCCATTTAACGTTAGATTACATTGAGGGTCTAAATCTATAAAAAGTACTTTTTTGTTTATCTTATTGAGGGCATGCCCTAGATGAAATCCAAGCGTTGATTTTCCAACACCACCTTTGTTATTAAAAATCGAGATAATTTTCATTTTTTATCCTTATGATAGCGTAATATTATATATAGCCTATTTACGTTTAGGGAGCGATATTTCTACCTGCTGTTATTTTTTTCATGTATTTTATTGAGTTTTTATTCCAAAACTTCATCAACTTCTTCTCGTTAAAAATTGACGTAACCCGCTTCTTGCGCTAGCGTGAGGTTGAGAGAATCAGCTA
>CAYMOO010000165.1:0-2173 GCA_964392185.1 uncultured Gammaproteobacteria bacterium | reverse complement strand
CAACATTCGCCTCCACAGGGCGACGCTCTAACCAGTTGAGCTACAGTCACCAGTGGCTCTATTATACCATTTAACCGTAGTAGGTTTCCTGCCAATGCGGGTCGGTTTCGACGGTCAGATCGAGGTAAACTTTCCTTTTTGTCGCAAGCTCCATCTCTTTTCTCGCGTAGGCACCGATCTCTTTTATTTTCCGTCCTCCTTCTCCGATGAGCATACGTTTGTAGCGGTTGTCCGTTGTGAGAATGCGGGCTTTTATGTAGGTAAGATTTCCTTTCCGTTCGGCGATTTCGTCGACTAGGGCGGTCGTCGTATAAGGTATTTCTTCGCCCATCATAAGGAATACTTTTTCCCTTATAAGTTCCCCTAAAAATATTTTACTGTCGATATTCAATACCGGATAAATAAGATCGGGGGGGATCGTCGATACTTTTTTGTCGCTTATATAAGAGAATATTTTTTCGAGTAAGGGCTTGAAGTGGGTATGGTTCAGTGCCGAAATATGGTATATATCTGGGAATTCGTCTTTGAGAAAGGCATACTCCGGAAGATAAGAAGGCTCTTTCAGGTCTGCCTTATTGAATACTACAATTTTGGAACTTTTGAGTTGCCTGACCATGCCGAGCACTCTTGCTTCTTCTTTGTCGCGGTGGCGGGTGTGGTCGAGCATGTATATAACAACGTCAACAGATTCGTTAATGGCATTCATTGTTTTCTGGTTTATTTTTTTGGAAAGATAATCTTCCGCTTTTCCAAAAATGCCAGGTGTATCGACAAAAATAATCTTGCCGCGCTCTTCTTCATAAACCGCACGTATGGGAAAGCGGGTAGTCTGCGGCTTTGGCGAGGTGATTGCCACTTTTTGTCCGATTAGGTTATTTACAAACGTGGACTTTCCCACATTGGGGCGTCCGACGAGTAATACGATTCCTTCTTTCATGGGTTAATTTTATCATAGAGAGGGCCCAAATACTGAGAAGGTAAGGTAATTTTTCCTATTTTTTGCTACAATATCGAAACGTAAGCGCTCGGTTTATTCGATGCGGGGTCGTCTAATGGTAGGACTGCAGACTTTGGATCTGCCTATTCTAGGTTCGACTCCTAGCCCCGCAGCAAAAAAATCCGCATGCTGGCGGAATCTCCGAAGAATTCAAACTTACTTGATGTATTTTAACGTATGTATTTTTTAAAAAAGTATTGGGACAAAATTTTTTTAGTCACCCTTATCTTAGTTTACGTATGTGTCTTTAGCGGCTTGTCTATAGCTCGCCACGACGCCTTTGCATCCGGTTTTGATCTTGGTAATATGGATCAGACAGTGTGGAATACTCTGCATGGAAAATTTTATGCTTTAACAGGGGATTCCGGCACGATATCCCGATTTTCTATACATGCCGATCCAATTCTGGTTTTACTTTCACCTTTTTATCTTTTATGGGATAACGTTCGAATGCTGCTCATACTCCAATCAATATTTATAGGATTATCGGCGATACCCATATATCTGCTTGCCAGAAAAATCATCAAAGATAAGTTTGTCTCGGTTGTTTTACCCACCATATTCCTACTCGTTCCCGGAGTGGAGTGGACAAATATTTATGATTTTCATCCAAGCGCGCTGGCAATTTTTTTCTTCTTGTCGGCTTTTTATTTAGCCTGGATAAAAAAGTGGCGTTGGTATACGTTTTTTATCCTGCTTTTATTAATGTGCAAAGAAACCACCTCATTGACAATAGCCATGCTCGGATTTTTAATGGTTGTTATACTGCGCGAATATAAAGCCGGACTCATTTCGCTATTTGTCGGTCTGACCTGGTTCATCTTAATGATTAATTTTGTCATACCTTATTTCAGTCCAAATCATAAATATTGGGCATTATCTTGGGTGCAACTATTAAATTCCTCAGAGAACAACAATTCCTTTACTATTGGTGAGCAGAAAATGATTCTCAGATTTATACTCGCCTCAGACGCAAAAAAATACTTTATAGACCTGCTCAAACCATACGCGTTTTTTCCGTTACTCGGGATTCCTTGGTTGTTGCTAATAATACCCCGTCTATCAATAAATCTGATTAGTAGTCAGGCGCAGATGAGATCGGTATTTTTTCACTACGATTCTATCATACAGGCAGGTCTTATCATTGCAACTATTTTTTCCATCCACCACTTAGCA
>CAYMOO010000164.1:0-2203 GCA_964392185.1 uncultured Gammaproteobacteria bacterium | reverse complement strand
TTAACAAAAATAAGGTGCCTCTCCCCCAGGAAAAAAGACCGGCAGGGGAGATCTTGTACAACTATTGGCGTGCTTTGTATGATTGGCCCGGCATATGGACCAAAATTAACATAAATGGCGTTGAAAAACGATTAAAGATAACGGAAATGTCATACAATCCTGCTACCACTTCCCTATCTTTTGATCGAGTACAACTTGAAGGAAAAAACGAAGTTGACTTTGCAACATTCACCAATGCTTATTCAATTTTTTAAAAGCCTCTACCCTATTTTCTTACCGTGATATTACTAAATAAATAAATTGTTTTTATAGTTCTTCAAGATAATATCGCCGATATGGCACCAGAACGTTTTATTCGTCTTTCAGATCAGTGTTTATTAGGAGACTGTCTCTATAATACATTATGTAGCGCGGCTGCTTTAAAAAATGCTGAAGCAGAAACAAAACCTCCCGGCTCTAGTGCTGTAGTGACAACGGTCCATCAACCAAGCGAATGTGATGGCAATGGTAATTGCCGAGGGTTTGTAATTACAGAGACAAAAAATATTTAATTTCCTATTTTCTTTTTTTGCAAATCAGTTAAAGGCATGATAGAATTTTATATTCAGACTGTTAGAATGCGATATTATGCTTATTTCATTTATTCAATAATATTATGAGTGAATCAGGAAGACAACTTTATAGTCGGGTACCCAAAGGTATTTGTTCACTTCGGGGTGGATGCTATTGGGAAAGATGTATATCCGAAAGACCGGAAAGCGGCACGACACAATTCTCAGTAGAATATGTTCGTCCTTCACAATGCAACGGAGAGGGTGAATGTCATGGAATTGTGGTAGAAGAAACTTTTATTCAGAAAACTAAATAAACCTGTTACATCGCCGGAACTTTGAAGATCGAACCAATAAAGTATCCCACTAATGCAGAAACCATTCCAATAACCATCATCTCCATCCCCTGTTTTATAAGGTTTCTTCCCAACGTTTTCTGTGCTTTATAGTAGCCGACAGCGAACAAAGTTAAGGAAGAAATGACAAGGGCTAAAATAATTGAAGCTTCTTTGCTGAGAAAAAAGAACGGAGTAAGCGGGATAAATGAACCGACAAGTGCCGACACCCCTACGATAAATGCGGCCGGCAGGGCTTCGGCACGCGACTTGGGTTCTAGTTTAAGTTCCTGCTCCATCATGGTCCGCAGCCACACTTCTTTGTTGCTGGTGATTGTTGAAACTACTTGATCAAGAAGTTCACCGGTAAAGCCATATCCTTTATATAACTCCCTAATCTCTTCCCGTTCCCCGTCCGGCATATGTTCAATCTCGTATTTCTCCCGTTCCAGTTCGGATTGGTAATAGTCGACTTCTGCAATGGTAGATGTATACGCCACAGCTCCCATGGAAATACTTTCGGCAAACGCTGCAGCCAACCCGGCTACTACAACAATTTGCGTAGAACTGCTTGCCGCTGCGACTCCGAGTATGACACCAAGAACGTTGACGAGTCCGTCCTGACCTCCGAGAATTATTTCCGGAAGATTAAAACTATTCTTATGCCCTTCTGCATGATTCATTGATTTGGCGATAGCTTCTGAAGTATGGGCCGCTGTATGTGCACCATGATCGCCTGTCAGAAATGCCTCGCGCGCTTTTTGGATTCGTGTCATAAGTTAAAACGTCATGCCGAACTCGTTTCGGCATCCCATAAAATCCTATAGAATCCCGACCTTCGTCGGGATGACAATGGAGTAATAAGATTGCTTCGTCTTGTCGAGACTGTCCAGCGATGACGAAAATATTACCGATATTTATCTCTTGTCTGAAATAATATGAACAAAATAACCAATCCACTAAAAAGAAAATTAATTATGTTCAAATTTATTAGTTCATTGATCTGAGTTAGTATAACGGCATACGTCAACAAACGCCAACCATACAACCGGTGTCTGAATAACGATGGCAATGCCGTTGCTTCCAGAAATAAAGCAAGCCCCAAAAGAATAATACTGAAAACTCCGATTACTCCAGGATTCACCGAATACAAATATCCCAATCCATCAAATACGGTACTTATTTGGAAAAAAGAAACAATTGCTGCAGCCTGTGCTAATAGTATGAGGATTACGGCATAGGGAAGAAATTTTACAATGGTCTCTTTTGCTTCGGCCGGAATGCTAGGTACTTTATCGCTGAAATATGAATAGGCTT
>CAYMOO010000163.1:0-2261 GCA_964392185.1 uncultured Gammaproteobacteria bacterium | reverse complement strand
TGGTTTGTATTGTCTCCCGACTGTATGAGTGTGCGTTTCCGAGCTCATACTGCCGCTCCTGTGACCACGAATAATTCCAATTACCCCCGTTCCGAGCTCCGGGAAATGAGGAATGGAGGAACAATCAACGCCTCTTGGTCGAACACAGCCGGCACTCATGTAATGTACATTGATGAAGCGATAACCGCCGTGCCCACAGGTAAAAAACATGTGGTTGCCGGACAAATACACGACGCCGCCGACGATGTTGTTGTGATAAGGCTTGAACTGCCTAAGCTTTTTGTAGATATAAACGGCACTGAAGGTCCGACACTCGATCCGGCCTACACTTTGGGTAAGAGATTCACCGTCAAGTTCGTGGCAGCTAACGGCAGGGTTGATATTTTTTACAACGGCAATACGAGCCCGGCTTATTCGTTGGTTAAGGATATATCGGGAAGCTACTTCAAGGCCGGTGTATACACCCAATCAAACTGTACTCGGGAAAGTGAGTATGGTTCGACGTGTAGCGATACCAACTTCGGCGAAGTCCTAATATACAATGTCTGGACTCAACATTTCTGATTTTATAGCTTTATCCTTGCGTCCAGTACCTTCACTCCTTTTTGATAAACCACAAGCGGGTTGATATCCAGTTCTTTTATTTGAGGAAAATCTTCGAAAAGTTTGGATATTTTTCCGAGTGAGTCAATAAGAGCTTCACGGTCGAGCGGCTGCTGACCACGGACACCATCAAGAATTTTACTGGCTTTTGTCCGGCCGATAACCATTTCCGCCGCATAGCGGGTAAGTGGTACTACGCCGAAGGAAACGTCTTTGAAGACCTCAACATAAACTCCGCCCATTCCGACCATTATGGTTGCAAGATCGAGTGTGCTGTCCCGTTTGCCACCGACGATAAATTCCAGTCCGCCTTTTGGAGCCATCTCGACTATTTGAATACCCTCTATTTTCGCATCGGGCACATTTTTTTTCAGGGCACTCATCATTTTGTCGTAGGCTACTCCAATTGCGTGCGGCGCTACATCCAAGACCACACCACCGACATCACTTTTGTGTACGATGTCCGGCGATATTACCTTCAGGACAACATTACCATCAAATATACCGGACTTATTTTCCGCTTCCTTTTTTGAAGTTACGATCACTTCTTTGAGAAAGGGCAGGCCATATGCTTCAAGAATTTCCCTTACATCGCCGGCGGAAAGATTGATGACATTTCCGGAAGTATTTTTTTTGACTGTATCGCCAGCTTTTTTATTATCGATTATTTTCGGAGTCAGTACTTCACTGTATGGCAAATGCGTGCGGAAGGCGAAAGTCACAAGCGCGCTCAATGAACGGGCGGCATATTCGGGGAAGGATATAGTCGCCACATTGCCTTTTTGGAGCAGTCTTATTCCCTCGCCCACCGTATCCATTCCCATAAAACTGGCAACAATCGGTTTGCCGCAGGAGCTTTTTATCCGTACGATTTCCCTTGCCGTGGCTTCGACTTCGGTCATCGTTTGTGGTGTGAGGATAACAATCGCGGCATCTACATTTTCATCGGCGCAAGCATACTCTAAAGCCGCAGAATAGCGAGCTGCGTTCGCATCTCCCAATACATCTATCGGGTTGTGTGTGTTGGCCGCGGGCGGCAGAACTTTTTGGAGATTTTCGATAGTTTTGGGGCTAAGCTTGGCAAGCTCCAATCCGGCAAATGAAGCTTCGTCGGTCGTTATCACTCCCGGGCCGCCGGCGTTGGTGATGATGGCGAAGCGATTACCCTTGGGTAGAGGATTGTTGACGAAAGTTATAGCGTAATCAAAAAGTTCTTCAATCGAATACGCCCGGGTGACTCCCGCTTTGCGGAAAATCGCCTCGACCATTGCGTCATCTCCTCCAAGTGCCCCGGTGTGTGAGGCCGATGCGGAAGCACCGACACTGGTGCGGCCGGATTTCAGGGAAATTACCGGTTTGCCGCCCGGTCTTGTTGTCAGTGCCCTTACTGTTTTTATGAATCTCGGTGCGTCGGTCAGTTGCTCTTCGTACATCATAATAACTTTCGTATGCGGGTCATCGGCCAGATAAGTTATCAGGTCGATTTCGTTTACGCAGACTTTGTTGCCTATACTGACAAACTTGGAAAATCCGATACCCATACCGCGCGCATAGTCGAGGACCGACGTACACAAGGCGCCACTTTGCGAAATGAAAGCAATCGATCCGGGAGCGGGCATGAGCTGTGCAAAGGAAGCGTTGAGATGGATTTCCGGATT
>CAYMOO010000162.1:0-2267 GCA_964392185.1 uncultured Gammaproteobacteria bacterium | reverse complement strand
AAAAGGCGAAGGTCCTCCAATTCAAGTTCACGGCTCGGGAAATATGATTCAGACATTATTGAAAAATGACTTAGTCGATGAATTTTGGCTGAAAATTTTTCCGGTTACCCTGGGAAAAGGAAAACGATTGTTCCAGGACGGAGCAATTCCTTTATCGTTTACATTAACAGAGACTAAAGTCTCACCGGGTGGAGTAATATTCGCAAACTACAAACGTGCAGGCGATGTAAAAACCGGAGCTTTTTAAAAGTTTAAGTTTACTTCTATGCAAAAAATTATTCCCCATTTGTGGTATGACAAACAGGCAAAGGAAGCAGCTGAATTATATACATCGTTACTTCCAAACTCAAAAATAACCAATAGTGTAACACTGCATAATACTCCGTCGGGCGACTGTGATGTGGTTACGTTCGACCTTGCCGGCTATACATTTATGGCTATAGACGGCGGTCCACTCTTTAAATTTACTCCGGCCGTTTCATTTCATATTAAATGCAAGACGGTAGAAGAAGTAGACAGGCTATGGGAAAAACTTTCCAAAGACGGCACCGTACTTATGGAGCTTGGTGAGTATCCATTCAGCAAACGGTACGGCTGGCTGCAGGATAAGTACGGACTTTCCTGGCAGATCATTCATGCCGGCGATCAGCCGTTCACCCAGGCAATTGTACCGGTCATTATGTTTGTTGGACCGGCTGCCGGCAAAACCGAAGAAGCACTAAAACTGTATACTTCAACATTCTCGGGAAGAAACGATTTGCCGCCTTCTAGATTTGATGTGAGAATGCGCTATGGAAAAGGCGAAGAGCCGGATAAAGAAGGAACAATAAAGTATGCGTCATTTATTCTCGCCGGCCAAGAATTTGGTGCGATGGATTCTGCATATGATCATAAGTTTGGATTTAGCGAAGCAATTTCGTTTATTATCGGTGTTGATACTCAGGAAGAATTAGATTATTTCTGGGAAAAACTTTCTGCCGATCCAAAGGCCGAAGTTTGCGGATGGTTAAAGGATAAATTTGGAGTTTCCTGGCAGGTTTCGCCGAAAATAATTGAGGAGGTTATGCGAAGCGGTGATCAGGAAAAGATTGATAAGATTACGCAGGCATTTCTTCCGATGAAAAAATTGGACATTGCAAAACTTAAGGCATCGTACGAAAAGTAACCCGATTATTTTCGATCTAATGAAATATCGTCCATTGATTTTGGATCTTCTGCGGGTTCAAGGTGGGTAAATACGGTAAGGTAAGGAAATTGTTCTCGGATGTTTTTTTCTATTTCTTCCAGAATGTCATGCCCTTTCTGAACGCTCCAGTCGCCCGGAACTAAAATGTGGACAGACATAAAACTGCGGGTCGCTGATTGCCTCGATCGTAAACCGTGATAAGTTATCCCCTGATTGTTAAACGATTTTAATACTTTACGAATCTTTTCGAGATCAGTTTTCTGTAACGAAGTGTCCATTAACCCGAGCGCAGATTGTTTTAGAATAGTGTATCCGGTAAAAATAATATTTCCCGCAACTAATAAAGCTACAATCGGATCAAGGATCTGAATATTGGTCAAAGATACTAATGCAATACCGATAATAACCGCCACAGAAGTCCAGACATCGGTAAGCAAATGATGCCCGTCGGCCTGCAGGGTGATTGAATTATGTTTTTTGCCGACGCGGAGCAAAGTAACCGCAACAACTAAATTGATGAGTGACGCTGCTGTCGAGATAACAAGCCCGAGAAAAATCATGTCCAGTTGTTTTGGATGAATTATTCTGTCAATCGCTGTATATCCGATACTGATTGCGGCAAAAATGATAAGGCATGCTTCGATAATACTTGAAAAGTATTCTGCTTTTGTATGTCCGTACACATGGTCTTCATCCGGTGGTTTTTCGGCAAGTTTCAGAAAAAATAAAGCAGATATCGCGGCGACAAGATTGATAACCGATTCGAGCGCGTCGGACAGGAGTCCTACTGATCCTGTTACAAAATATGCAGCCGCTTTTAAAGATATCGTGATTACGGCTGCAAGAACCGAAAGCCAGATGAAAGATGTTAATGATTTTTGTTTCACCGTATTATTGTAATATACTATTTTTGAAATAACTATGACGCACGCCACAAGCAATGACGAAGAGACAAAAAAAATTCAACTTCACAAATAATTTGAAATTATATAGTATAAGATTAATGAAGAAATATTCTCAGCTTGCATTAGCCATTATTGGATGTGAACTTGTCGGTATTGTAAGCACGCCTTTTACCATT
>CAYMOO010000161.1:0-2272 GCA_964392185.1 uncultured Gammaproteobacteria bacterium | reverse complement strand
TATAAAAATCATATCGGCGCCATTTATCTCTGCTTTTATCTTTTCTTTGGACTCCTCAGCGGCCATCCGACCAACTTCCGGATCCCCTCCCGATCCCAACCCCTTTGTAAGCTTTTCACCTATCTGTATTTTGGTATCGGCTTTATTATGAAGGAGTGCTTGAGCATCTGTATTTATAGCCACAAACTCAACGCCGGCAATGCCGCCTTCTGCGATCATGGACGATATTGCGTTACCACCGCCACCACCAACGCCAATGACTTTTATTTTAGCCGCTTGACCGGCATGAGGTTTGATAAGCATGACTTATTATATATCAAGGAATAAATTGCTTGAGAAAAGATTTTATCGACTCGACAGAGTTGCCAAAATTCACACCCTTCAACATTTTATTGAAATTTTTACCGGAAGCAACATGTGTTTCAGGCTCATCACTCTTTTGACCGTATAACACCAAACCAATTGTAGCCGCATACTGTGGATCGAGAATTTCATCCACAAGTCCGGTTGCTTTATCGGGGACACCTACTCGTATGGGCAAACCAATAATTTTTTTACCCATCTCCACCATTCCAACAGTAAGTGCTCCGCCTCCCGTAATAACTAAACCAGAAGGTATTTGTTTGGCAAAACCACTTTTTTCGATCGTTTCGCCTACATATTTATATATTTCTTCCAATCTGGGTCCAATTATTCCATCCAATACCGTCTTGACGGATATCGGATCGATCTGTTCGGATATACCTATCTCGGTAGCGTTTAAATTTTCACTATGTCTTGCCTTTGCGTCTACTTGTTTTTTATATCGATTGCTAAGATACAATTTTATTTTCTCGGCCGACTGCAGAGATACTCTGAGACCCACAGCAATATCATTCGTAATGTGTTTAGCGCCAACCGGAATAGATATAGAATGAGACAAGGCTCCCTCGACATACATACACAAATCTACCTTACCACCACCTATGTCGATGACAGCCACACCTAAGTCTTTTTCCGTTTCGGTGACAACAGCTTCAGCCGCCGACAACCCCGAAAATATCGTACCCGATAATTCAATATCTAAGTCCGAAATACATCTCTCTATGTTTTTGAGATTGGTAGTCGAGGCAGTAATAATATGTGTGTCGATTTCCAACCTAACACCGGTCATACCCACCGGATTCCTGATGCCTGCTTGTCCGTCGACACTATATTCACGGGGCGAGACTTCGATTATTTGTCTCGTTGTAGACAATGAAATTGCCCGGGCCGCCTCGATCACTCTCTCGACATCTTCATCGGCTATCTCGCCCTGTGGGTTTGACACAGCGACAATGCCATGAGAGTTTAATGAAGAAATATGAGGTCCTCCGACAGATACATATGCAGATGATATTTTGTGACCCGCCATGCGTTCCGCCTTCTCAACACTTTCTTCCACTGCTGTTGTTACCTGGTCAATATCTACTATGAGGCCTTTCTTGACACCTTTGGAAGGAGTGGCATTAAACCCGATTATTCTTACTTCTTCATGTTCTTTTGACTCTATGGCGACTACTGTCGCTATTTTAGAACTGCCTATATCTATACCACAAATAAGTTTTTCCGCCATATAAAATATAGCTGATATTAATTTTCAACCTCTATTTCAGCGTAACGACCGGCTTATCATATCTTAAATCTAATGATATGAATTCACGCCCATCCAATCGAAACTGCTTAATCAACGTCTTCAACTGATATTCTTGATCGTTTATACTTTTGCTTGCCGCGAAAATAAATCTCACTCCATTAGAATTTAATACTATCATATCATTTCCGCCAATATCAACCGTATCAACCTTTATACCCAATCCAGCTGTAAAAATACTTAATTCAATTGCTGATAGAATATCTTTAAAATCTATCTGATCACCCATCTGATACTGATCGTAATTCAATTGTTGATAAAAATTTATAATCGGCAATTCGATATCTCTTATTTCCCGAGATTTACGTATAATTACACCCTCATTGCTCAACAAAAAAACCCCACTATTGACTTTGAGTATCGTGCTGGGTACATATTTTTCAACAAATATTTTTAGACTATCTGGATAATCTTTTTCTATAACAACCGACTTTAGAAGAGGGTTTGCTTTTATCATTAGTTTGGCCAAACTCTCTTTTTTGTCAAGCAACATATTTTTGCCGTAAAGCGAATCTGTATATATTTGCGTTTCGTATACCGGACCCATCGATTTACTGGTAACAATTATTTTTTTTATCTCAAAATACTTAAGGGTAAATA
>CAYMOO010000160.1:0-2305 GCA_964392185.1 uncultured Gammaproteobacteria bacterium | reverse complement strand
TTTCCGAGCAATGTTTCGAATACAGCGAATGCGATTCGTTATATAACTCATTTATAAAAGCGGGCAAAGCAGTATTCATTATTGAATATGATGGTACTCCCGACTGTACGTGGGCAAATGCGAATCATTTGAATGCAGCAAAACGAGATCTTAATTTAGTTGGTCCGACGAGCAGTAGTTATCGATATTCTCCGTGTGTCCCGGATAACAGAAATACGTGGCAATAATATGCCTACATTTGAATCGTATTAGTCTTAAAGATTTAATGTAGTCCACTTAGTGAGAGTTTAATATTGAATGGTACTGCGTAGTTCGAAATTTAAAATCTTCGGGATTTTTATCCTTCAGCTGAGATCCTTCGGTATCTGATAATGCCAAAAAGAGCAGATCGACAAAAATATCATTATGTTTTGTTTTAGTTTCAATAATATCCGCTGCAAGCTGCTCTGGTTTTTTATCACGTCTTAATAATCCGTGGGGGACAGCATGGTTAAAGACTATATCGTATAATCTTTTTGTGTCTTTATCTGGGAAATCTAGTCTTTTAAAAATTATTTTTACTACAGCTGCTCCTTCGGCTTCATGATTTGGACATGAGGTGACCCCATTGTTACTGGTAAAGGTCTGGGGTTTCGCAATGTCATGAAGAATTCCAGCCCACAATAAAATTTCTCGTCGACTCAAGGTATCAATTTTTTCATCCAGATATTCATTGAGATGTTTTTTTCTCTCGTCATTTGTTATGAATTCAAGCTGAAGATTTTTTTTGAGATTGTTGAATACAGTCCATGAATGCACATATCCGTTATCATTCTCATGCCATTCGTTATTTTCGACGACGGTTTTTAGCGCGTCCAATTCGGGAATTATTTTAAGCAGAGAATTTTCATCAATATTCTGAATAGAAAGTTTCATAAAAGTGAAAAGTAAAAATTATCCGGCTGCGGATCCGTTGGGGATTGGTTTTTCGGGAACGGCAAGCACAGGAATAATTCCATTTGCGTAACCGATGTCGAATACCATCCCTTCCGATATCTCACCTGCCATTTTTCGCGGTTCCAAGTTAACTACAAAAAGCGCCTGTTTACCTTCGATCTCTTTCGGATTCTCGCGTTCTTTTTTCAGACCAACTAAAATAGTGCGTGTAAATTCTCCAAAGTTTACGGTAAGTTTAATGAGCTTGTCCGAATTTGCCACATCTTCAACCTTTTCAATAGTACCGATGCGAATATCGATCTTTTCCAGATCGGAGAACTGAATTATTGGTTTTACAGGAAGCGGTTTGAAGTCCATGCAGCTATTATAGATCAATTTTATATTTCTTGCCATCTGCGACTACATAGAGAGTTCCTTCCCTAGTAACCGCCAGACGGGTTGTAAATATATGATCGCTCACTTTTTCTGAAGAAGATTGGGAGAAAACAGGAATAACTTCGCCAGTGGTGGTCTGATACTCAAGGTACGCATATACTGGTGAAGAGGTGGTAAAGCGGATCTCAGTCTGGCCGTCGGCTTGTGAGTTCACTGTCCAGTTACTCACTTGAATTTTGCTGCTTGCCAAACTTAATGGAGAAGTCCCAAGAACTAAATTGCCAATACTGTAAACACTTGCGCCAGTTATGAACGCAAAAACCAAAAGCTTTAGCGCATTGTCTACGGTATCTTTAATAGTCCAGGAAAACAAAATACTGATAAATACAATGGTACTAAGCCCAGTTAATACACCTACAATCAGCAACATCCAGACCAGTTGAGTAGGCTGAATGTTATTTATTGCAGCAAGTGTCACCATAGTGTCAGTATAAATGAGATTTAATCAGGAAACCAGAGGATATTAGATTTATATTAGAAATAATTTCATACGTATCTTTTAAGATGAGTGAAGCAAGGAAGTAAGTAGGTATTATTTGCAGTTAATCACAATCGGTTTAGTTATTCCGACCTCACAATGTGTATTAGAACAGTAATGCTCACAGAGCTCATTGACATTTCTTGCATTCAAACACATGGTTTTTTTGTTGTATATAGTACACACTCCACCAAGTAAGCATTTATTCTGAACACATGGCACATGGACCACATCCATCCATTGAAGTAATGATACTGTCAAAATCATAACGAGAAAAAAGAAGATTGGCAGAAGTATTTTCATACTAGAAATTTTATCTGTTCCTTTCATTTTTTACAAACAGATAGGTTCCGATCATAAGAAAGATGAAGCCGAATACCAATACTATCGTCAAATTTAAGAACGGATTAAACAGAACTACTTTTGAATATTCAGGTTTGCCTGCATAGTATACAC
>CAYMOO010000159.1:0-2311 GCA_964392185.1 uncultured Gammaproteobacteria bacterium | reverse complement strand
CTACAGCCGGGTTCGAAGAGCTGCCAGGAATACTCATTCCCAATGCTTCAATTGCAGAAGCCATCGTGTTTGCCGTATACATTCCACCACATGCGCCGTTACCTGGACATGAATTGCATTCAACTTCGTGAAGTTCTTTATCACCGATTTTTCCTGCACCATACGCGCCGACTGCTTCAAAAATGCTGACCACTGTTAAATCTTTTCCATGAAGTTTACCCGGAAGAATCGTGCCTCCGTATAAAGTAAGACCGATACTATTGTTTCGAGCTAACGGGATAAGTGCCGCAGGAATTGTTTTGTCACAACCAGATAATGTAAGGGCGCCATCAGCTGTGTATGCTTCATGCATTGTTTCGATACAATCGGCAATAAGTTCGCGGGAGACGAGAGAATATTTCATTCCTTCCATTCCCATCGTTTCACCGTCTGTGACGACAGGTGTACCGAAAATGATTGGTTTTCCTCCAGCTTTATTCACTTCATCGACAACCATGTCGCCTAGTTCTTTAATATGTGCATTACAAGGAGTGACGTTAGTGTAAGGACAAGCGACCGTAACCAGAGGTTTTTTAAAATCTTCATCGGTATAACCAACTGCCCGCATCATGGCTCGCGCAGGTGCTCGTTTCACCCAATCTTTTTTTCCAACATGACCAGTGAGGAGACCACTTCGAAACTTTAATGACGCGTCACCTTTGCACGTACATCCTTCACAATCACATTCTTTATTTTTCATGGTTTAAATTAAATATTTATATAACAAATCATCACTTTTCAAAATAGTATAATTCAACTCGATCTCTTTCATACGTCTTAGAAGTGGTTGCAAATCTTTTTTATCTTTCAACTCAATGCCAACCAAAGCTGGACCTTTTTCTTTATTATTTTTTTTAATATATTCAAACAATGCAATATCATCGTCGGGACCGAGTGCAAAGTTTACAAACCGTTTTAACTGGCCAGGTTTCTGTGCGAATTCAACCAGAAAATAATGTTTTCTTCCCTGATAAACAAGACTTCTTTCTAGAATTTCTGGATATCGGAGAAGGTCATTATTACCACCACTTAAAACACAGACAACAGTTTTTCCTTTAATTTTATCGGCAATCTGATCTAATGAAGAAATGGCGACAGCACCAGCCGGTTCGGCTATAATTCCTTCGTTTTGATATAACTCGATCATGGTTGTACACACTTTTCCTTCAGGCACAACCAAGATGCGATCAACATATTCTTTACAGATTTGAAATGTCAAATCACCAGATGTTTTAACAGCAGCGCCATCGACAAATGTATCGATAGAAGATAAACTGACAACTTTATTTTGTTTTATTGATTGATGCATGCTCGCCGCACCTTCTGGCTCCACACCGATAACAATAATTTTTTTATTCTTTTGTTTTAAATAACTTGCGGATCCAGAAATCAAACCGCCGCCGCCTTCTGTTGCGAGAAAATAATCGACTTTCCCTTTCAAATCTTCATATACTTCCTTTGCCACTGTTCCTTGCCCGGCAATAGTCAATGGATCATTAAATGGGTGAACATACACGGCATTTTCTTTTTTACAATATTCCTGAGCCGCCGCGCTTGCTTCATCGAATGTATTGCCGATTAATTCAATTCGTACGAAAGTACCGCCGAATAACTTCACCTTTTCGATTTTCTGATTCGGTGTAACAACGGGCATGAAAATAACACCTTTTATTTTTAATGCTGAACATCCATAAGCCACGCCCTGTGCATGATTGCCCGCGCTGGCCGTGACAACTCCACGCTTTCGTTCTTCGGCAGTTAATGTACTTATTTTGTTGAAAGCACCGCGAATTTTGAAAGACCGAACTTCCTGCAAGTCTTCGCGTTTAATATAAATTACAGCATCAAATAACTTTGATAGTCGTTTCGAATACTGAAGTGGAGTTTTGGAAACAACTCCTTTTAACCGTTCCGCTGCCTGGTCTATATCATTTATTGTTACTGTCATAAATAATTTATGGATTCCTGCCTTCGCAGGAATGACGAAATAATATTGATAAATAGCGAAGATACGTATTTTTTGCGATTTGGGATTCCTTCCGGACGGCTTTCTGGCCGGAGGAGGGTTCCCATTGAGCAAAAAAATTCGTATCGAGCGACTTAATTTTTAATTAAAAATAAGAATACCAAATCTTTTCAGGTCATCAAATAATCTTATTCAACCCATCAATATACGCCTTCACCGATGCTACAATAATATCGGTATCGGCGCCAAAGCCATAATACATCTGCCCCTTATAATTCAGTTGAATATGCACCTTACCGACATCAT
>CAYMOO010000158.1:1742-2344 GCA_964392185.1 uncultured Gammaproteobacteria bacterium | reverse complement strand
AGTCGGACTTATATACATTCTGCCGTTCGATAAATTATTTCAATCCGGTCTTCCGCAAAATCCAAAAACCAGCAACAGATCGCCCGTATTTACCGAAGCGGTCGAGATGACGGTAAGGGGAAAAATTACCCGCAACGACGTCAGTATGTCACAGCTCCAAATCGAAGGAGCAAACGGGCCGTTCATCGTAATATACAGAAGCATCAGCGGCGAATGCAAAAACCCATCCATATTCGGCAAAGTAAAAAATCTGAAAAAAGACACGGAGGTAGAAGCGTTCGGAAAATTCGACGGCCAAGAAGTCGAAGTCTGCTCCTCAAAAACTTACTTTATAAATACCGAATTTTGCGGTGATTCGGTATGTAATCTTTCGGCTTGTTCCGACGATAACTGTCCGAAAACGGAAAACCCCGCGAATTGCCCCGCAGACTGTCATGAAAAACCTGATCGCAAATACACGGTCAAAGAATTGAAAAAAAATATCTATATCGGTCAGACTTATGAAGTGGAAGGTTTTGTCGTTGGCACAGCCTGTATCGAATGCATCAATCCACAAATACTGATAAGCGACCGGAATGAAAATTTGTCAGAAATGATACTTA
>CAYMOO010000158.1:0-1732 GCA_964392185.1 uncultured Gammaproteobacteria bacterium | reverse complement strand
ATGTTGGTTTTTGTCAATAAAAATGATTTTTTCGAAAAAAAGGCAAAATATATTTTCACTGTTTTGGTCGAATCAACTCACAGCACCCAAGATTCCTTACCTGATATGAAACTCATCAGCTCCAAACTTATCTCCGATAGCATAAAGTAGCGTCAAATGAGCTTGACTTAGTATTTTTTTAAAAGTTATACTAAAAAATAAAATAAAAATTAAATAAAAAAGGTGAATAATGTAAAAATCTACTTAGTCAATACGTTGATAACATTTTTAATTTTTACTTTTTTTCTCCTGGCTACCACCTTTCTAATTCCACATTTTAACTCCCACTTATATGCGGCACGCACCCCGGAAGAGGCGTGCGATACGACACTGCCACCAGGGCTAAACGACAAATGTTCCGGAGGAGTTTTCGGCAACAATACCTGCGAATTTATACCCGACGGTAATAACAACCTCCCTTGGAATGAATTTACACTTTCCGGAAATCCGCAGTTTGAAAAAACTACCTATGGCCACAACGGTGATACCCACATAATGAAAATAAGCCCCAAAGACGGTAAGGATTACGTGGCCGGAGTCTATATCACTTTCGATACCACACCAGGAAAAACATACTGCGCCAGCTGGAGATGGGGGCCAAATACCGACAACGGCAGTAATAATCCTTACGAAAAAACAATGGGTTTGGACCCAACCGGCCAAACCAATGCCAGCAACGGTTCGATAGTATGGGGTAGTACTGTAAACAAAACATCGAGACAATTGGACTATAATCCGGTTGGAGTGGATGTAAACTACAATACCGATATAAAAACCGTAGCAACGGGAAGCAAAATGACTCTGTTTGTAAAAGCCCACTTCAACGCCAAAGAAAATAGTTTTATACAAATGGATCAGATAAATGTATTCGATGAAGGATATAAGAACGGTGGAACTGCGGCGCCAACAGCCACTCCACAACAAACCCAACCTACAAATACGCCACCCCCACAAAACTACTCCTGCCCGGCAAGCTCCTCGCAAAGCTATGATAAAAGATCGATAAGGAATATGGGTGACAGGCAACCAGCGGAAAATCATCCTGATAAAAACATACACGTTAGAGGTTATACAGGAACCAATCAAGATAAACAAATAGTTTTCAATGGCGGAGATCGTGACAATTCGGCGCCACAATTCTCAACTGTACTACCCAACTCTAAACCTCCGATCACCCGATTATTCCAGATATACAATTGGAACTGGGGACAAGGGAACGATTGGGGATCAAAGGGTGGTCCACAAACTTCACCCTGGCCCGTATCGGTTATGGGGTTGGGTGCCAACCCCTCGGATAATGTTATGCTTGCCGATTCCGGCTATAACGTAATCGATGGCTATGAAGCGTACGTGTTGTACGCGTCTGAAGACACACTGACAGCCGTATACCTGAATAACGACCGCGTAGTAGGTGACAACAATAACGGTTATGCCATCCATTACGACTCGATCTGTGTCGATCCCAACCTACTTAGCTTGTATCGCACTCTGAATAATCAGGGGCGTAAAGAACTTCCTGTTTTGAAAGGTAAACAAGTTATTGGTAAAGCCAAAACTTCGGAAATAATTGTTTCTATGAGAGACAGCGGTGAATTCATGGATCCCCGTTCCGATGCATGGTGGCTAGGAATAAATAGTCTACCCACAGGGCAACCACCAGCCAACAACCCAACGGCAACACCGGTAAATAACC
>CAYMOO010000157.1:0-2344 GCA_964392185.1 uncultured Gammaproteobacteria bacterium | reverse complement strand
GTATCGTAATTCTTTATGAAATTGAGATGCTGTCCGGTACGTCTTTGGTCGGCCACAGCATGCCGACAATATAGCCGAAAACAAAACCGGATACATGAACCATATAAGCAACTCCTCCCTCAGATCCGAGAGTTCCCAAACTGGCCAACCCCAAAAGCAACTGTGTCAAAAACCAGTAACCGAGAAAAAGCCAGACGGGGATGCTTACGACACGTATGAATCCATAAAACAATACTATGAGAGTTTTTATAGTAGCTTTATTGTAATGAACGAAATACAATCCGGCGGCTGCCGAGATCGCACCCGATGCTCCAACTACCGGAATAGTGCTTTGCGGATCGAGGGCGTATTGCCCAAGTGTCGCTATCACTCCACCGACAAGATAAAACAAAAGGTACGAAAAATGCCCGAGACTGTCTTCCACATTATCTCCAAAGATCTTAAGAAACCACATATTGGAAATAATATGCATTATATCGCCGTGTAAAAATATACTGAAAATCACAAAACGATATGAATGAAGATCGAACAAACTGAAATCCGCCGGTACAAAGGCATATTTCTGGATAAACAAATCAAAGTCGGGCGCCGAAATCTGCAATATAAAAACTAGCACCGACAATAATATCAGCCCGTAATTCATAAAGGGGAATGTCCTTTGTGGAGTGGAGTCGCTTAGAGGAAACATGCTCTAATTATATCTTGTTTTTATGTGAGTGAAGTATGCGATGATTCTTTTTAAAGAAAAAGAAATATATTATCCCTATATACAAAACCATAATCGTCAAACGTGCCATGCTAAACTCCCGGTCTATGCCAACGAAACTCTTAAGAAAATGCCCGATCACACCCTCACCGTCAGGCAAGAATGAAAGCGGCAATCGCAAAATGTCGGACAGCTCGATATGAAATATGTACTCAAATATCTCGGTAAAACCACGCTGCACCAATGCCGCACCCAAAAGTACCACCATATATTCGGTGAATTTGAATATTTTCCCGATCGGAAGCCGGATGTAGGCATAGTAAGTAAATAAACCGATAAAAGAGGCGAGTCCGAATCCCAATATGAGCCCAACGAAATTCTGGAAAAATTCGGCAAATAGGGCAGTGCTCGCCGTAAAAAGAGCAATCTCGAATCCTTCTCTGATAACCAAAAAGACAATCGTCATAAATAGCGAAAAATCAAACTGTCCTTTTTTGAGCGATTCATGCGCCTTTATAAGCGTTCCGCCACGTCCGCGCTGAATAAAATTATGGAGCGAAAAAACCACATAAGCGATAAAGAATCCGGAGAAAATCATAAGGTATCCCTCCAGAATTTCCGTATTTTCGTGTGTGAATATATTGCGGGTCATACCTCCGAGCGCATATGTCAGAACCGCCATCCCGAGTGAGATTGCGATCCCAACGGAAGCCGCAATACCGATTTCCAGTTCCTTCCTCAATCTTAGTTTTCTGGAAATACCAAAAAAAACTCCGATTATCAAAAAAACTTCCAAAAATTCACGGAAAGATATTATCGCGGTGGGGATCATTCAGTTATTCTAACACGACCTTTAGAGTTTATAAACATTAACTTATATTAATAAGAATTTGAATATAACTATCATATTTGATTAAATTTTTTTATTGGGTCATTTCACCTATTATGATTTATAAAAAAGCCCGGTTAATCTTATACGTCTTATTGATTATCGCTTTATTCAAAACAACCGTATATGCCGACAACCATTGGTGGAATAGCGCCTACAAATACCGCAAGATTTTGACTTTCAATAACTCAGGTCGCGCGGAAGATCTCCATGATTTTCCCGTTCTTATAAAACTGACGTCTTCTAATTTCGACTTCGGCAAAGTTCAAACCTCCGGCCAAGATATACGATTTATCGACTCGGACGGATCAACACAACTTCCTTACGAAATCGAACAATGGGATTCATCCGGTAGCACTGCAGCTATTTGGGTAAAAATTCCCCAGGTCGACGCCAGCTCATCAAATGATTTTATATTTTTATATTACGGCAACTCTTCAGCATCCGATGGACAAACTGCCAACTCCGTCTGGGACTCCAATTTTAAGGCGGTCTGGCACTTAAAAGAAACCGGTAACGGCTCACCGAACGAATACACCGATTCTACCGCAACTGGCAATAATGCCCGAGGAGGAGACGGAACCGCATCGACTATCCCGACCAAAACTTCAGGAAAAATCGACGGAGCGCAGTTGTTTGACGGCAATAACGACTATATAGAAAATACGGCGACCGGATTGGATACGGCGAACAACCTCACTCTTTCGGCATGGATTTACATCGACAGCGTACATAGCACTACCGGTAAA
>CAYMOO010000156.1:0-2345 GCA_964392185.1 uncultured Gammaproteobacteria bacterium | reverse complement strand
AGAAAATTGTTTTTATATATAGGATCTTTTTCTTAAAAACGTGGAGGTTTTTATGAGTGCGAATCGCCAAGAGGAGTTTGTTCGCCAAGTAACAGAACTGGCGGCTGCCGTTGTTATCCATGAAAATACTGAGTTCAGGATCACTCATGGAAGGCTGGCAGAGTTGCTGGGTCTAGGTGAAAATCCTGATTATGTTGAATATGTAAACGCTCTTTTGCATATCCAGAGTAATCCAATGCTCGAAGTACTAGATATGGACAGTAGATTATGGCTGATTGCAGCTTGTGAAAGAGCCTTGAGTAGTGCCGTATAAAAATATAACCAACTCAGGTTCAAGAGTTTGGTACTGGGCGAGATCCCGGTAATCTTGCATATTGCAGGAGACCATAACCCTGTTTACAGACAACTGTAAGCAGGGTTTTTCTTTAAGAGCTCTTTATATTCTCGGTTTTTGGGCGAGAGCAATTATAGATGAGCCTATGGGAAAGTTAAGCCATCTAAGTAAGCGGCTTTCCAGTTTGCAAATTTGTAGGAACAATCGATTTACAAGCGGCGGCAGATCGGGAACGGTTGAGAGTAATACTTTTTTATTTATTGTCCGGACTAGGAAAAAAAGCGGAAAGAGAAAAAAATACATATATGAAGCTTTTTTTACGATAAATCCATTCGTAGTAAGTAAATCTATCATTTCTTGGCGTTTATATCGTTTTCTCGCATGCATGATGAGATCGTAACGGCTATATAGCCAGGGAACGGCACTGTCGGTGATACAAATATGGCCTTCGGGTTTCAACCATCTGTAAGCGTAGGCGAGAATTTGCTTCTCATTGATTATGTTTTGATGGTAGAGAACATCGAAAAGACAGATAAGGTCGAACGTTTCGTTTTCGAATTCGCAATTTTCAATCGATTTATCGATATATTTCAGGTTTTTCTTTTTGAGATAACTGACGGCGACCGGATTATTTTCGACCGCAGTCACTTGGCCGTAGGCCGACAAAAATTGAGTAGTACCACCCGTGCCGGCTCCGATATCGAGGATTTTGCTTCCCCTGTTTAGCATTGGAAGAACGGCTTTTATGAATTCGCGCTTGGCTAAATACCACCAATATTCATCTTCCTGACGGTGCATGAGGTGGTATTCTTTAGCTTCCATAGAATTATTTTTTAGATGCTGTTTTTAGTTTGGCTAAATCAGCCGGAAAATCTAAAAACATACTAACTTTCTCGGTTCCTAACTTGGCGGTTTGCATCCAGTCTTTTACCCGATCGAACATTTCCGGACTCGTCAATACCGCATACAATTGTTCCGGGTTTTTATCGAGGTGCACGCTGCTCATCAGCATACTATTGGCTCCGCTTGCTGCATCTTCCGCAGATTTTGGTAGAAGTACGAATATGCACCCGGCCGGAAGCTGATAATTCAATTCGTTTAATGAGGTGTATCCTTGGACGGTTGTGGCCATATTTGATGGGGTAGTCACCGATAGCTGATCGGCCACGTCATAGCTTGATTCAATGCCCAACCGATCTACGGTTGATGATAGTTCATGTGACTCTATTATCCGTTTTGCATTGTATATCGGCGCTCCGTGGAAGCGAAATGGTATGTTCTCTGGTACATTGGTTTCTACTAGAGCTGCTAAAGAATCGTATACCTGCAACCTGTAAGCCACGTCTGCTGCATTGCGTGGTCTTAAAAACGCCAACTGATCTTCTATCAACTGGAGGGCTTTTTCTTGTCTAATGATGCTTGCCTGAAAATTTGTGACCACATCTTCGCCTGCAGGGCGGCCCTTTTTTTGCTCATACTCTAAAAGTTTGCGGGTAGTATCGAGTTTTAATGCGTCGATTTTTTCCTGAGCTTTGCGCCGGTTGTTTTCAAGTAATTTTTTGGTTTGTTCATAATCGCTCATGTTTTTCTCAAGGACATTGTGAGTATCTGTCTCTCTGTGATCGCTTGGATTGGGAATGGGTCTGCTATCTGCTGTATCTGTTGCTGTGTCTAAGGTAAGCTCGTGTATGTCTTTGGAGTCCATGCTGTATATAGTATACCTTCTTCTTCAGTGATCTTGTGGAAGATTTACCTCGCCGAAGCTATGCTTCAGCGAGGGCAATGCGGAGAGGGTGGGATTCGAACCCACGAAGGCCGAAATGACCTTACTAGTTTTCAAGACTAGCTCGTTCGACCGCTCCGACACCTCTCCTGTTAGACTGTAGACTCGAGACAGCAGACGGTAGTTAAAAAATAACCAACTACTATCTAAAGTCTACAGTCTGCTGACTAATCTGAGGCGCGTGCCGGAATCGAACCGGCGCAATAGGTGTTTTGCAGACACCCGCGT
>CAYMOO010000155.1:0-2371 GCA_964392185.1 uncultured Gammaproteobacteria bacterium | reverse complement strand
CCGATACAGACCGTGTTACTTACATCCAAGTCGACCACACCAACGAAAAAGAGCCACGATAATAAAGCCTGCGTATCGTGGCAGACAAAGTTTGCACGGTAAGGTTTACCTACAGATTGGGAAAGATAAGAATATTTGGTGCTGGGTTCTGGAGAAAGGAAACAAAAATATATGAAAAAAATCATAAAAAATAACATAGTAAGGGGCACATTCGGAAGAATGCAAAAAATCGATGATTTTCTTCCTCCACCCGAGAAATTGGTTCTCAAGAAACCTCAAACCGTAAAAATCTCACTAGTACTCGATCAGATGAGTATAGATTTCTTCAAATCCGAAGCCAAGCGGCTCAAAGCTTCTTATCAAAATATGATCCGCAACCTGCTTCAGGAATATGTGAAAAAAATGAAGCAGAGCGGCCGGTAAATACAAATCTATATAATCCAACAATTCAAGAATAGTTAAATGAGGGAATTTGTCATGTCGGACAGGCAGCTTCATCGCTGCCTGTCCACTGGCTATTCGGTTTTAGAATTATTCTCTTCGGTCGAGTTGCATTGACGAGCAATCAAATCGAGGAGAACTTCATCGTCCTCCTCAGGCAGACTGTATATCAGCTCAACCGCTTCTGCCAGTTCTTGCTCGTTGTTTACGTCGATCCTGATTACTCTCTTTCCATCCTGATCAATAGTGCAAATCCTCATCGTTCTCCTTTCGGAGGAACTCAAACAGATCCTTCGCCTCGGCAACCCAGCTAGGCACACCGTAATCTTTGTTGTACCGTTGAATCGCTAGGTACATAGCTCTCCGGTGACAAGCAGGATTTCCACAGCATGGCTCCTCCATGCTCATAGCCTCAGCCAGCAAGTTTGCAGCCAGCCTCAGAATCAACTCATTGTTTACTTTTGCCACCAACCCATGGCGCCTCTCGTATATCGCAAGCGCGATCACGATAATGGCACCCCTTTCATCAAGACTATAGTTCCCAGCGTCAAACCTATCGAAAACACCATCCAGATCGACAGGATCTTCCGCATCGTCGAGTAGTTCATTCAGCAGAGCGTCAAGCCCTTCTTCATCACCCGATCCCAGACGTACCACAGTCTCGATTTCGATAACCAACAGACCTTTGCGCATAAATGTTTCTCCTTTAGAGAACAAGCAAAAAAAAGAGCGCAGCCGAAATTCCCTGCGCTAAAGAAATCCCTCATCACAGCTAAACGATGAGATTCTTCCTCAGCGCAGAGAAAATAGCTCAACCAAATTCCCTCATTTATTAAAGTACATGGGCGACTCCCGACAAAAAAGCATTTTTCCTGCAAAGAATCGTCCGGTGATATTATACACATTCTCTCAATGCAACCAAAGTCACAGAAATTTATCTATACGATAACTAAACTTAAAACAGAAAGAAGGTGATGAACATGAAAAAACTATACACACTCGCGACACTGGCAGTAATGGGAGCCTACCTTTTCCTTAGTGTCGAGACGGCATCGGCATGGTGGCTGGGCGGCTCGTATCTCGTATGGCGTGGCGGCTGGTAAGACACGCTCATCCTGTCATTCAAGAATCTATAGCGATCGTAGACGTTTTACCTTACCCGTAAAACGTTGTACGAGCGCTTATACCTGAAGCCGTATTTATGCGAAAGGTATATACAATCCAACAATTCGCAATATCACACGAAGAGAAAGGCATCTATCTAAATAAATTAGATCTTCAGAATAATCTTCATAGAAAAATTGTTTCATATAATTCGTAGACTCTACTCCAATAAATAAATATCATTGATTCAATTTGTTGACAATGTCAACAATTACTAAGTATAATATGAAATTAATTGAATACGATAAAAGAAAAGACGAAGCATTAATAAAAGAGCGCGGAGTCAGTTTTGAAGAAGTTATAAAAATCATAAAAATAGGCGGACTCATCGGAATTGCCGAGCATCATAATAAAAGTAGATACCCAAGTCAAAAAATATATATTATCAAGATGAAAGAGTACATATATATTGTCCCATTTGTGGAAAATGACAATAAAATTTTCTTAAAAACCATTATTCCAAGTAGAAAATATAAGAAAAAATATCTCATATGAAAAACCCAGATCTCGACAATTACGAAAAACAAATCCTGGCAGATTTCGAAAACGATGAGTTCAAACCGGTCGCCAATGAAAAAAAGGAGATCGGCCGTTACCGTAGCTATTTTCGCAAAGCCGCGATCAAAAACCAGCGGATAAGTATCCGGGTAGCCACACAAGATCTTCAGTTCATAAGAAAAAAAGCCATTGAATCTGGTATACCCTATCAGACTTTAGTCGCGGCGATACTCCATCAATACGCCACAAATAAAATTAATATCGGGAT
>CAYMOO010000154.1:0-2415 GCA_964392185.1 uncultured Gammaproteobacteria bacterium | reverse complement strand
TATTTAATCAATATTTGTCTGAAAGGATATATTGAAAAAAATCAGAATACTTCTCAAAATACCCCTGAAGATAATTCTCTGTAACACAGATCATTGACAATATATATCCAATATATTAATCTGGAAAATATCATTTTCTATCTGATATGAACAGATTAACTAAATTTACACTTCTTCGAAGCGGATTATTTACGCTTGGAACCGGAATTGTGTTAATGATTATTGCACTTTCCGGTCTGGCTATCAGTTTCTCGATATTGAATCATCCTGTAAAAAATACCAGCTACGCTTCTTCCTGCGGATGCAACCCACCGCCCGACACACATGGATGGACAGATAATATGTGCTTTTTCCGCCCAAAAACTTCCGGATGCTTTATGACATATCCTGGCGGATACTGTGACCCGAATGGCGATGGCAGCTACCAAGACGCCGACTGGGATAGAGGATATTATCAATATAAGGCAGACTGCGGTTCGCCATCACCCACTCAATCAGCCGAACCTACACTTACTACTGCTCCACCGGCATATTCTACCCCAACAGTCATACCAGGACCGACAAATACAGGAATACCCGGCGTAACAACATACCCAACGCCGATAGAAACAAGCACTCCGTACCCCACGCCAACTCCTTCATCTGCACCAATTGGATGCACTATGCTTCAGAAAAATGGCGATCCTAATGATAAATACGATTTAGTTTTTATGCCAGTATTTTATACCGATGAAGCGTCTTTTATTGCGGATGTTAATGAAACCATTGCAAAAATAAACAGGTCAAACCTGGGAAGTTCAATTCTCAATAAATTTAATTTTCTTGCTACTACTTCCCTCTCTGAAAATTTTTCCATGAAAAAATGTGAGATAAATAGAAGAATAACGCCATGCTGGGATTTTGAAAAAGCTAATACCACTATGAGATCATGTAATGGCGATGGATATATTATCATCCTCTATTCCACCAAAACTCAAGAAGACGAAGCTAAAGCTTTTCAGGAGTTAAAAGACTGGGGTAATTGGGGCGGGCTGACTCATGATGGAAGAGAAGTTATGATTTTTAGATCTATGTTAGACTCAGGGATTCATGAACTTGGTCATTCGATTGGTCAGCTAGATGATGAATATACATATAAGGATCCAGAAGGTAATTTTTTACAAAGCAGCGGAAATTACTCTCCATCTTTGAATTGTTCGGATTCTCCCTCGGCTTCAGAAAATATTCCTTGCACTTCATGGGAATCTCGTTTTCCTAATACTGGTTGTTATGCAATGTGCCAGTATAGTGATTGGTATCGTCCGTCTACAACAAGTATTATGAAATATCAATATACAACAGATTCTTTTAATGATCCGTCTATTTATGGATTTGAAAGAGCATTAAAAAATTTTAATTAACAAAACTTGATGAAACGTAAATTAATTTTATATTTTGCATTATTCATAAACACATTTTTGTTGAGTAATATTGTGTATGCTTTTACCCCGCTTACAGACCAAACACTTAGAATAAGACTTAATACTGTTGCAGCAAATAAGATTTCAGTAGAATCTATAATCATAGAACCATATAAACCTGAACAGTACCAACTTACTTATAACAACAAATATTACGCATTTGATATTCTTAATTCGACTAACACAAAAATGTTCTCCGGTCAGGTAACTTATGACTCATCTATAATGTTGGATCCTGCAAATGTTCCTGGATTAGAATCACACGGTGGAAAAGTAGACTCCAAAAATAACACTCTTGAACTGAACTTGCCTTTTTTTTCAGAAGCAGCGCGGGTGAAAATGTATGATGAAAAAGGAACTTTACTGCTGGATATTAATCTGCTGACATATGGAATTGGAACAACCAAACGATATGCAGAATGCGACCAGTGCGGCTATTGTAAAGGCGGACAAGTGCCTCAAAAATGGAATACCTGCCGGGAATGTTTATACCCTTCTGCCTCAATCGACGCTGTTTCGGGTGAAACACTCATTATTGATGATAAAACCGGAGAGCCGATTAAACCGCAGGTCGGCGCATTTTATTCAGATTTAGGGTGTGTCCGCTCCTCTATGGGATTTCAAACTGAACAAGGTCCTGCTTCACTGGTTCGATTGATAACCTCTGTAATTTATACAATAACTGGTTCTATTGCATTAGTGATGCTTTTGTATGGAGCCTTCCTGGTAACTACTTCTCAAGGCAGCAGCTCACAAGTAAAACGGGGAAAAAGTATTATCATAAAAACTATTGTTGGAACAATTATTGTCTTCTCCGCGGTATTTATTGTTGAAACTATTGCAAAAATTCTCAGAATCCCCGGCTTTGGAAATTAATGTAGAAAACATAAGCGCGGACTGCGCCGCGCCTATGCTACTGTAAAATAACTGTACATATTGTTTTAATCAAATGCTT
>CAYMOO010000153.1:734-2418 GCA_964392185.1 uncultured Gammaproteobacteria bacterium | reverse complement strand
TGCCGATGTATATAAAAGGACTGAGTACCTTTTTGTTTGGAGTCAATGAATTTGCCGTTCGATTTCCTTCGGCATTATTGGGGGCTTTGGCGGTGTTACCCGTGTATGGGTTGGCAGGAATAATCTTTCACAACAAGACGGTCGCGCGGTTGTCGGCTGTCGTAATAGCTATTTCACCTTGGCATATCGTGCTTTCACGAGCATCCTCGGAAGGAGTTATGGGAGCAACTATATTTATGAGTGCAGTTTATTTGCTTCTTCTGGCTACCGAGAGGCGCCGTATAAATTTGCTAGTTGTTTCTTTCCTGATGTTCGCATTCTGTTATTTTATTTATCACCCTTTCCGTCTCCTCGCGCCCATGGTGTTTTTGCCCCTGCCTTTTTTGTATGGACCGGTGCGGAAAAATACCCGTTACTTTACTGCCGCCTTTATATTTTTTCTCATTTTGGTTGTTGTTACCGGTTATATAAGCACCACCGTGTGGGGAAGCGGCCGTTTTGCCCAGACCTCT
This sequence comes from uncultured Gammaproteobacteria bacterium, assembly GCA_964392185.1. Lineage (GTDB taxonomy): Bacteria > Patescibacteriota > Microgenomatia > UBA1406 > GWC2-37-13 > CAYYYG01. Next base: position 1,906 of record CAYMOO010000153.1, on the reverse strand, counting down.
ATATTTAGTCCGCTTTCCGGGGTGAGTATCAAAATACAAGAACAGATTTACGACGAAGGTACCGGACATATTATTTTGGCGAAGATATTTCATAATAAAGTAATCGGCTATGGCCGTGAATTTATCGCGCAGTACTTAAGTTATTTTTCGCCGAAATTTTTGTTTATCGAGGGCGGGAGGTCGCTTGCTTACCGTGTACCGGAGCAAGGGGTGTTTTATATTGTTTTTATACTCTTGGCGATTGCGGCATTTCTGCCTGTGAGTATAAAAAACGTCCGGCTGGACCGGAAAAATTTACCTTACTTTATATATTTGTTGGTAATACTGCCGATTCCGGCGGCATTGACCGTGCTCGATGCCCCGAATGTCCACCGATCCGTCACTTTGAGTTTGGCGATGAGTTTGTTTTTCGGTTATGGAGCATATAAGCTCATGCATATAAAATGGCGATTCGTAAATGCGTCGATAATATTCGGTTTCCTGCTCCTTATAGAAGGTATATATGCTTGGCACCAATATTCGCATCATGCCGATTTTTTTAATGCAATATACCGCAACGACGCACAGAAACAAGTCGTGAATTATATTACCCGGTCGATTCCTTCCTCAACTCCGATACTTATGCCCGTACAAAATACGATGCCTCTTTACTATCTTTTTTATACCAATGACTTCGATAAATCTTACGCGACTCGCTTCGGCTTGGATGCCCGCATAGACAAAATCCACAATATTACTTTTATGGATACCGATTGCCCGACCAAGAAGTTCGACAAAATCGAGCCGCCCAAAGACACCGTTTTCGTAGATAGTCACAACTGCGACTATGATCCAAAGAGATTCGATCTTATGGCGACTGTTGTCGGTCGTAATTCGCTTTTGGCGTTTAAGATTTTGAAGCCGATCGTTTCGACAGAAAAATCCTTGCCCGTCGCCCCCTGAATGCTAAATAAAAAAAAGAAAGGAGATTCGCTGCGGCAAATATGATGATTATCGTATGCTTGAGTGCTACTTTTTCATTACTGTCCCAACCCCCGAAACGGATATAGGGATAATATGAGAAGGTCAACCCCATAAGAAAAAGATTCGATCTGTCGATAATCCCTTGGAATATGGGTAGAAAAGCGAAAAGGGTCAGGAAATACCAGGGTTGAATCTCCTGTCTAAAGCTC
>CAYMOO010000153.1:0-724 GCA_964392185.1 uncultured Gammaproteobacteria bacterium | reverse complement strand
GATTTTTGATTTACCCGAGATGATAATAAGAGGAGTGGTAAGGTATTTTATACCACCCGATAATAGTAACAATACTCTGCCGAGAATATGATTTTTACGCTCCAAATAGTATAAGCCCGCAATTGCTAGTGCAACGCCGATCAAATCATTGTGAGAGTTGATCAATCCTTCGATGATTACAAGAGGATGGGTAGCGAATGTGATAGCCAAGCGGCGGCTGGTTTTATTGAGAAGCCAGACAGATAAGAGGTAGGAGGAAATAAAGAATAGTTTAAATAATATATAAGAAGGTAAAAATTTACCGAAACCAAGAAATGAGGGAATCAGGCTTAGGACGAGAAAAACTGGACCATAAGGATAAGTGCGGTGGGTCCAATGCATGAATCTTATCCAAGGGTCTTTCGGGAAATCGAGAGCCTTTTTGAAGTATGGGTTTTGATGATAATAAGTAAAGATTTTGGCATCGAACATGTAGTTGAAAAAATCGTGCGACAGAAGCGGGTATGAAAAAAGTAGAACTAAAGAAGTGATGAAAGCGAGTTTTTTAGCGGAAAATTTGTCAGACCTTCTTATGAGAAGAAAATGAACTCCAAACAGCAAGATCACGAAAACAATATAAATTATAGATGTGATTTCCCGCCTATAATATCCCCAGTAAACCATAAAATTGCGGAATTCCGTCCAGGCGGGATGATTGATAAATGTAATGTTCGGATCTACAAGA
>CAYMOO010000152.1:0-2453 GCA_964392185.1 uncultured Gammaproteobacteria bacterium | reverse complement strand
ACACTTTTTCCTTCCGGGTAAACGAATTCGATGGGGTCTTCGATCGTAATTATATGTTTGCTCGTGTTCATGTTTATTTGGTTGATGATCGACGCCAAGGTGGTTGATTTACCTTCTCCGGTCGGCCCGGTTACGAGTACAAGGCCGTTGTTGAACTGGGAAAAAGTATTCATGATCGGGGGCAAGTTCAGCTCTTCCACGGTGCGGATAATCGACGGCACGAGACGGAAAGCGGCGGCCAGTTGATTTTTGGCGTAGTAGATATTCGCCCGCAAACGGAAGTCGTCGTGCTGGATTCCGATGTCTATTTCCTTATTTGCCAGTAAGTTCTCTTTTTGTTCATCGGTAAGTATCGGATATATGAGTTTTTCCGCTTTTTCTTTGGTTACGATTTCGAAGGTTTTTAAGGGGTAAAGTTCGTTGTTGATACGGACAAGTGGATAGTAACCGCAAACTATATGTAAATCCGAGGCTTTGCGGTCGACAGCATTTTTGAATAAATCCTTGATAGTCATAGATGGTTTTTAATTAATATTGAACTGGCAAATTGTATTTTTATACTTCGGCAACTCTCAAAACTTCCTCGATTGTCGTGAGGCCGTCAAGCGCTTTGAGATATCCGTCCTGCTTCATCATGATCATTCCTTCTTTTTTTGCTTGCTCCTCAATCTCGCGTGCCGATTTTTCTTGCAATATCATTTTATTTATAGCTGAGGTAATCTTAAAAAGTTCAAAAATAGCGATACGCCCCAAATACCCGCTGCCATTGCATTCTTCGCAACCTTTGCCCCTTGCAAGCCTTATGGGAGAGCCTTCACGATACGACTTCGGAAGTAAATCTCCGAGAACTTCTTTTACATTTTCGATCACTTCGGGTACCGGATCGTATACTTCTTTACAGGAGTTACAGATTTTTCTTACGATTCTTTGAGCTACCGACGCGTTGATAACCGATGCGACCAGAAATGGTTCGGCACCAAGATCTATAAGACGTGGTATCGCCGTTGCCGCATCGTTTGTGTGTAGTGTTGAAAATACCAAATGCCCGGTACGTGCGGCCTGAATTGCCAGCTGGGTCGTTTCTTTGTCGCGGATTTCGCCGACGAGGATGATATTGGGATCTTGGCGCAAGAAAGCCCTTAATCCGGTCGCGAATGTAAGACCGGCAGGTGCGTTTATCTGGACTTGGTTTATGCCGACGATCTGATATTCTACAGGATCTTCGAGAGTCATGATGTTTACCGTCGGTTTATTTATTTTTGAAAGAATCGAGTATAAGGTAGTGGTTTTTCCGGAACCGGTGGGGCCGGTTACCAATATGATTCCATAAGGTTTGCTGATGGCTTCTTGTAGATCGTGATATTGAGGGCCCCGTAATCCGAGATCTTCAAGAGATGGTAATCCGCCGGTTTTTTTAAGCAAGCGCATGACGATTTTTTCTCCGTTCACCGTAGGTAAGGTCGAAACACGCAGATCCACCTCTTCCGATCCGACTTTGAAAGCGAAACGGCCATCTTGCGGTATTCTTCTCTCATCTATCTTCATTTCTGAGAGGATTTTGATTCTTGACGTGAGAGAATCGTGTAATCCGCGCGGCAGAGATAATTTTTCCTGCAGAATACCATCGATACGGTACCTTACCCTAGTTTTGGTTTCTTGTGGTTCTATATGGACATCGGAGGCACGACTTTTGACGGCAAATTCAAGAATAGTATTTACGATTTTGGCAACCGGCGCTTCATGAACGGATTGGTTTACCTGCTCGGCCTTTTTCACGACTTTTTCCGGCGCGACCTCCTTCAGAGCTTCTTTGACTTCAGGAGACAGACCTTGAGCATAGGACAGATTTATGGCCTTGGTAACGTCGGAATTGTTAGCCAAGCTCAAGACGACTCTTTTACCGGTTTTTTTGGAAAGGAAATCGGCCAGATTTACGTTTAGCGGGTCGGATGTGGCGATAAAAAGTTTTTCGTTTTTTGAATCGTATAGATATGGGACGATTATAAATCGCCGTGAAATCGATTCGGGAATAAGGCTTAATGCCTCTGAATCAATCGCTGTTGTGGAAATATTTACGAAAGGAACTTTCATCTGATCGGCCATTATCTTGAGAATGGCGTTTTTGTCTGTCGAGGTGTGGTTGAGTAAATAATCATCTATTGGGATGTTTTTTTGGAGAGATTCAATCTCGAATTTGCTTGCACTTGCCTGATCGATTGTGCCCTGCTGAACAAGCGAATTCAAAAAAACTTTCGGCGATAATAGCATACATTTCAATATAATAATGTTTGATGTAAAATGCAATATATGATTCCTTTGATTGTTATTTCCGATAGTATCGAGCTGCAGGAAAAATTCGCACATGATGTTGTTAAAAAAAATTCCGTATCGGCCCACTATGTTTTCCCTATCAAACCGGAAAAGACGGAGTTATCCATCGACCAGATACGCGA
>CAYMOO010000151.1:0-2456 GCA_964392185.1 uncultured Gammaproteobacteria bacterium | reverse complement strand
GAAATCAGAATTACATACGGTGAAGACAAAATCTTAAGTGAAGCTAAGAGGCTAAAATTCAAAACGATTTATTCAAAAAAAAATCTGAAAAATATAAAGGAACTACGAACGGCTTTTACTCAAGTACATAGACCTTCTTAATTGTGGTTTGCTTGCCGTTTGCACCTCTTGCCGTGACCACAAAATCATTATTACCCTTCTTGAGCGGAAAATCGAAAGTAAAGGTGCCGTCCTTATTCTGAAGAACGGTTTCCCCGAATATGATAACCGTTGCATCGGGCTCTGTCCGGCCAATTATCTGCACATGCTCAGTAGAACGAAAAATAGACTGCTGCGGAGAGACTATCGTGAGTGAGGGTGGCGTAAGATACTGCTTCAACTGGAAGCCAAAATATCCGGCAAATAAAATAAATATAATAACTAAAGCCACTCCAATAGCGTATCTGGTCTGAGATTTGAGCATTCCGGCTTCGAGCCTCTTTTTGAACTGTGTTTCTTCGTGTTTTTCATAATCGCGTCGGAAAAATGCTAGGATCTTTTTGTGATCCAACCCCAGATACTTGGAGTAATTTCTGATGACGCCGGTTATGTAAATTTTGGAAGAAAATATTTTCCAGTCGTTATTCTCAACAGCCTGGAGAAACAATACTCTTATGCGCGTATCTTTTTCGACCTGTGCCAAAGTTATTCCTTTTTTTTCCCTGGTTTTCCTGAATATATCGCCTACGGAAAGCATATGGCTTATTCTTTTACCCGTTCGCCGTACTCACCGGTTTCCGGATTAACGGTAATTAGATCTCCTGTTTTCACAAATAAAGGAACCATTACGGTAACTCCCGTCTCCACGATTGCCGCTTTTTTAGCACCGCTAACAGTATCTCCCTTGACAGCGTCTTCCGTCTGGGTGACTTTCAACTTTACGCTTGCTGGCGGCCGAACACTTAAAGGTTGATCGTTATAAAGATAGATAAAATAACCATCTCCTTCTTTGAAAAATTTGGCCGTATCGCCAATTATTGAAATAGATACCTGATACTGGTTGTATGATCTTTCGTCCATGAAATACATAAATTCCTGATCTTTGTATAGGTATTTCATTTCACGGCTTTCCACTTCTACAGTATCGACATTTTCACCTGATTTATAAGTAATATCTACCTGTTTGCCATTGGTCATATTGCGCAATCTGCTTCTCATGATCGCCGATCCTTTCCCCGGATTATAAAACTCCGCTTTCTGCACCTGCCATATTTCGTTCTGATGCATTACAAACTCACCTCTTTTTAGGTTGCCCGCATTGGTACCCATAATAAAAAATGAAAAATTTATATCTGCTAGGTTTCATCTTATATCGATAAGACGCAAATCGGCTATCGATTCTATATCGGCGCATAGCATTCCCAGTCTGTCAATCCCGATTGTGACGCCTGAGCATTCGGTAAGCCCATATTGTAGCGCTTCCACAAAGCCTTTGTCAATCGGATAATCTATTTTACCAAGTTCCCTTCTCCTTGCCTGTTGCTTTTCAAACCTTTCTTTTATTTGCTTGGGGTCAGTATTTTCGGAGTAACAATTGCCAATTTCTATACCCTCGATATATATATCGAACCTTGCGGCCGTGCGGCCATCCTTGTTGGGCTTTGCCGTCGCGGCGAATTCAAGAGGATAATCGTATAACAAAGTGGGACGCCCCGACTTGCCGAGGAATGGCTCCAATTCATGCCCATATATCTGAGAAAATAATTCTTCGTAAGTGGCTCCATTTACGTTATAACCTTTTTTTGCAGCTATGGATATAAATTTCATATGATCGAAAAGCTCTTCTGAGGAAATATTTGCGTATTTCTCAAAAGCTTCCGCAACGGACATTTTTTCCCAACTACCGAACTCTATTTTTTTACCCTTATATAACAGGTAATTCCTTCCATATAAAGTTTGACAAATACGGGTGAATAATTTGAGAAGTTCCTCGCCCATCTCCAGATATCCGGCTTCTATACGGTAATATTCCAACATCGTGAACTCACCCGCATGCAAATCGGACAATCTCTCGTGATTACGGAAAGTTTTGCCCAATGTGTAGCAGTTACCAACTCCAAATGCGATTAATCTTTTCAAGAATAATTCCTGGGCCGGAATGAGATACAATTTTTCCCTATCGGAAAAATACCGATATTCTGTCTCAAACACTTCAAGATGGGTTTCGGGTATGAGCACCGGTGACAATAATGGCACATCGACTTCCTGATATCCGGCTTCGTCTAAAAAATTTCGGATAGTAGAATTCATTTTGAGAAAAGTCTTATGAGAATTCAATCTCTTTAAGTCCGTGTAGATTTTCATATAAGCTTACTCAATCGTTTTACCTCACCATAATATTTATTGAAAATATGCAAGGTTGTGTCGTGATACAAATAATTATCATCATATGTAGCGACCAGATCTTCGATAATCGT
>CAYMOO010000150.1:0-2457 GCA_964392185.1 uncultured Gammaproteobacteria bacterium | reverse complement strand
CGGTAGAGATCTTTATATTTGAATTGATTATCGGCCATGAATACGACGATCAGAAGAATTGTTATGAAAAATAAAAAGTATTTGTTTTTTTTGCCGATTTTTTTCAATAAAATCGCGGGGATTAGTCCCAGAATTATAAGAACAGCTCCCGTTGAAATAACGATCGCATCGATGCCGAAACTGGGAATGAAAAAGAAACCTGTAAGTATACTGCCTGAGATACTGCCCAAAGTAGACCAGAAAAAAAGTGTGCCGGCAATCGCACCAACTCCTCCTTGAGATTTTTCGAGGCTTTGTAGTTTGACCGCATACGGCGAAAGTAGACCCATGAGAAATGCCGGCAAGAAAAATAGCAGCGAGGCAAATAACAGGGGGCCATATGTAAGGGGCAAATGATAACTGAATATAGGCAAGAGGATTTTCCCGATAAGATGTGTCGCTATCAGGGCGATGCCGCTGAGGAAGATGATGAAGTAAAAATTGGTTTTAGCGGGGTTGTTTTCCGATATTTTGCCGCCGTAATAATAGCCAAAACTGAGCGCAGCCAAGATTGTGCTAATGATGCTCGAGACTGTATATATGGTACTGCCGAGAAAAGGTGAAAGGATGCGGACGGCGACGACTTCGACAACAGGTACACAGCCGCCCGTTATGAATACGGTGAGGGGAATGTGGTTTTTTTTGATAAACCTCAGCATTATTAAGTATTCTACAGCAAAAATGGATTCCTTTACCTTGGGATCAGAATGACAGATGACTCCTTCATGACGGGATTCGGTATGACATGAGTTAAATATCAATTGTAAACAGTGTTTATGTCGTTTAATATATGCTCATGGGTATTCGTGAGGCGACGAACAGGTTTCTCGAATATTGCGAACTCGACAAAAACCTTTCCAAAAAAACAGTACGGATGTATGGATATTACCTGGAATTTTTTCGGGATTGGCTGCTGAAGTTTACTTATAACCCATCTATCTCCAAAGAGTCGGAGCATGATTTCGACGTACGCAAGATCGATGAAAATTTGATACGTAATTTCCGACTTTATTTGTCACATCATTATAAAAATCCTTACAAAGGCGAACTCAAGCGCCAAACTCAGACATATTTTCTGGTGGCGCTACGCTCTTTTTTCAAATATCTCATCAAACAGAAACTCCAGGTTATCTCCCCCGAAATGATCGAGCTTGGCAAGCAGCGCGACCGAAGTATCAAATTTTTGCTTCCGGAGGAGCTCGATAAATTATTCAAATCGGTTACCTCGACCGATGAGCCGGGAGTACGCGACCGGACGATACTCGAAGTACTCTTCTCCACCGGCCTCCGTGTGTCGGAGCTCGCATCCCTGAACCGCGACCAGGTAAATCTGGATACCGGCGAATTCGGCGTTATCGGCAAAGGCGGAAAAGCACGAGTGGTTTTCCTTTCTAAAGTGGCCACTTTGTGGCTCAAAAAATATTTGGATCAGCGCAGCGACCCTTATAGACCGTTGTTTATAAGATATTCCGGCCCCAAGGGTGATGAAGGGCTAACCGACGAGAAAGCCCGCCTTTCGGTGCGGTCGATTGAGAGGATGATCGATAAGTACCGGAAAATTGCCGGAATCCCCTTCCGGATCGGGCCGCATGTGCTAAGACATTCGTATGCGACTGATTTATTGTCACACGGCGCCGATTTGCGATCGGTACAGGAGATGCTCGGGCATAAAAATATTTCGACTACCCAAATCTACACCCACGTTACCAATACCAGACTGAAGGAGATTCATGAGAAATTCCATTCGGGCAATAAGTAAGAAGAAAACGGACTGGATTGTGTACGCGGGAGCAATTTTTTTTGCCGTCTATTTTTCGTTGCTCAGTATAAACCGCATGTATACTTTGCATGCCAACTACTACGATCTGGGGATAATGGACCAGACCGTTTATAATACTTCACGGGGACATTTTCTGGAGCTGACCAATCCGCATGTCGACCACAATACCTCCCGTATGGCGATCCACTTCGATCCGGCACTGGCATTTTTTGCTCCTTTTTACTGGATTTTCCCCAGTCCGGTTGTGCTTCTGCTTGTGCAGGCATTTTTGCTGGCTTCCGGGGCGGTTGCCGTTTATTTCATAGGTAAACATCTTATAAAAAACGACTCGATAAGTGCGGTTTTTGCCTTCGGGTATTTGTTTTTCTACCCTGTTCAGCGGAGCGTGATCTTCGACTTCCATGCGGTTGTCTTGGCGACGCCTTTACTTTTATTTGCTATATTGGCCGAGCTCAAAGGAAAGCACCTGCTAATGTTGGTCCTTATATTTCTTTCGCTTCTCACTAAGGAGCATGTGGGGCTGACGGTTTTTGTATACGGACTTTATCTTGCTATATCCCGAAAAAAAATAAAATACGGTTCGATTGTGGCTTTTATGGGAGTGGCGGTTTTTGTTTTGGCTGTAAAGGTAGTGATCC
>CAYMOO010000149.1:0-2458 GCA_964392185.1 uncultured Gammaproteobacteria bacterium | reverse complement strand
AAAATGGACTTCTACCTGCGGGACACCACGTGGCGCCGGTGGAATGCCTTGTAAAATAAACCGACCGAGTGATTTGTTGTCGCGAGCCATAGGGCGCTCGCCTTGAAGTATATGGATCTCAACCTGTGTTTGGTTGTCTTGTGCCGTTGAGAATACTTCCGCTTTTGCCGTCGGGATGGTCGTATTGCGGTTTATAAGCGGCGTCATCACACCACCGAGAGTTTCTACCCCCAATGTAAGCGGAGTAACGTCGAGGAGTACGACATCTTTTGTTTCTCCAGTGAGAACACCTGCCTGGATTGCGGCACCAACCGCAACCACTTCGTCCGGATTGACGGAGCGGTTGGGCTCTTTACCGAAGAATTTCTTGACTTCCTCGATGACCTTCGGCATTCTTGTCATGCCACCAACCATAACCACTTCATTTACTTTGGAAATATCTACTTTGGCATCTTTTAACGCATTCTTCACTGGTCCAAAACTTTTTTCGATAAGACCACCGACCAGAGCTTCAAGTTTTGAACGACTGATTTTCATGACCAAATGTGCAGGTTGTCCATTGACGACAGTTATGAATGGAAGATTGATTTCCGCTTCCATCGAGGAGGAAAGCTCAATTTTCGCCTTCTCCGCCGCATCGCGTAAACGCTGAAGCGCCTGAACATCTTTTCGTAAATCGATTCCGTTTTCTTTCATGAATTCTTCCGCTATGTAGTCGAGAATTACTTTATCGAAATCGTCTCCGCCAAGATGGGTATCACCGTTGGTGGCTTTTACCTGGAAAACGCCTTCGCCAAGTTCAAGTATCGTGATGTCGAAGGTGCCGCCTCCTAAATCGTAAACAGCTATAGTATGAGCATGTGATTTGTCCAATCCATATGCCAGTGCGGCCGCGGTCGGTTCATTGATGATACGAACAACTTCCAGTCCGGCGATTTCTCCCGCCTGTTTGGTAGCTTGTCTTTGTGAATCGTCAAAATAAGCCGGAACCGTTATGACCGCTTTTTCAACTTTTTCGCCCAAATATGCTTCGGCATCCGTTTTTATTTTTTGAAGCACCATTGCCGATACTTCCTGCGGAGTAAATGTCTTACCTTCAACTTCAACAACCGCCATCTGATCACGACCTTCTTTTATGGCATAAGGAAGCCATTTTTTGTCGTACTGAACGGAATCGTCGTTGTAGCGATGGCCCATCAGACGCTTCACAGAAAATATTGTCCTTTTTGGGTTGATAACAGTTTGCCTTTTGGCAACATCACCGACAATACGTTTGATCGGATCAACGACCGAAGGGATAACATTTCGGCCTTCCTGAGAGTGGATGACCTTTGGCTTTCCACCTTCCATAACCGCGACACAAGAGTTTGTTGTACCTAAATCGATACCAATTATTTTTGACATGATTAAAAAATAAACTAATAATAATTAATTTACGACTGCTCTGACTTCAGCTTTTCTACCTTCACCTGAGCCGGGCGCAATAAATAATCCTTAAAAATATATCCTTTGCGTAGTACCTCGACAATTATATTATCTTTCTCTCCTTCAACTACATCGACCGCTTCTGCCGTATGCGGATCGAACGGTTCGTTGAGTAGATCTATTTCCTTAATTCCGATATCTTTGAGTACCGATAAGTATTGATCTTTAATCATCGAAAGACCTTTATCTTTTATAAATACTTCTGCCTTCTCCAAATGATCGAGAAAAGGTAATAACTGCACAAATATATCGCGGATAGTGTTGGTCCGGATATTTTGTCTTTCCCCAGCCATTCTTTTTTCGAAATTCTGATAGTCGGCGAGGGCCCTTAAATATTTACTTTTAAATTCATCCCGCTCTTTCGTAAGCGCATCGCAATCGGCGCATTTGGCTACGGGAGCAGGATCGTTTTTAATCTCTTCCGGTTTTTTTTCGTCTTGTTTATTCATATATGTTTAGCCTTTTTGATTTTCTAAAATATCTTCTATAAGATTGGAAAAATAACGTACCTGCGGTATGATTACATCGTAATACATCCGTTTGGGCCCGACTACACCTATAATCCCCTTAACTTTCCCGTTGGAAAACTCGCCGATAACACTGGCACAAGGCTCAAATACCGGGTCACGAAAATCTTCTTCTCCAAGAAGATACATCACCTCATCGTCCATGCGGTAAAATTGCCTGAGAATCCCTTCCCAAAAATTCACTTCATCAAGTAGCTGAAACAAAGTTCGGGAAACACCCAGATCGTTAAACTCGCTTTTATTCAATATATTCCCGACACCTGCATAGTATAAATCCCCCGTTTCGGTAGCCGTGATCGAAAGTAGCCCGGTTCTTGCCGCAAGCACTTTGGTTGCGTGGTTTAGAAGCCGATGATATTCTTCCCGGTCGTCCCAGATACTGTTTTTATATGCAACTTCCTCGACGGTCGAAAGCTCTTTTTCTTTCATTAAATGCTTAATATAGA
>CAYMOO010000148.1:0-2464 GCA_964392185.1 uncultured Gammaproteobacteria bacterium | reverse complement strand
AGAACACAATCAAATTCTCTGATAAAATCTTCAGATAATTGTTGATAAATAGAAATATATACCCAGTATACTTTGTGTTTATATTTTCTAAGAAAATCTTCAGATAATAGTTGACGACATGATATATGTTTCCAATTTATTAAAAGCAGGTAATGTAAAATCATATTGGTGGAAGACGCCTTATTATGTTCTTTATGAATACGGTCAGAAGCAATCACAAAATGTAACAGAAGACCCAGTTGATCTTTCTTTGTATTTACTTTTGTTATCTAAGCTAGGCCGGAGAGATAGCGTATTGACTGAGAAGCTTTCTAGTTTGCAGTTTGGTGACGGAAGCTTTCCCGTAAGCTACCAGTTTCAAATTCCCCGTCCTAATCAAAGACTAAAAGAATTAACAGGGAAAGAGGAATCTGTCCCGGACAAGCGCAGACTGTTCTCAACGGCAGCTTCAATCGTTGCCCTTTCGCGACAGCTTTAAAAATTTTTCAGTTTGCATCGGATAGTCAGAAACATGACCATCCTTTTTTATTTCAACTCCCGCTAGGGTGTCATGAATGTATAACAAAAAATAGCCCCCACAGGCTGATTTTTTAAATGGCTCGTTGATAGATTTATCTTATAAAGCAGATTCCTAAAATGCAGAGTAGGTATACTGCTCTTCGTAGAGCTCTTTGAAATTATCTTTGAACCAATCTTTTAAATCGTTGTATTCTATCACCATAAAAGTAATTCCTTCGGAAAATTCGGCAGATTGTCCCGGACTAAAGTAAAAAGTTATTGTTGTTTCACCCAATAAAAAATTAGTAAAGTTCTCAATTTGAGGAGAGGTGCCTCGGCTAAACGACTCGGTTTTGGGAATGGCGCTTCCATTTATCGGGTTATCTAGCTTTCTATATAAGATATATTTTGGATCTTTAACTATCTCAGAGAGTTTTTGCTCAATGCCTGGTTTGAATATATCCGTTAACTCAAAATAATTTCCTGTTTTAGAATCATACTGCATTGAGACAAGAGCGCTTAGAGAATCTTGTCCTACAAGTGTTTTCTTTTCAAAAACGATTCCTAGTAAGTGCTCATCCGCCATTTCCCATATAACATAATTTAGAGAGACTTTATTCCCAAGAGACTTGCCACCGATTTCAAGTACAAAGTTTTCTACTGATTTCGAAAGATTATTTACTTTATCTATAGTGAATATTTGACTTTCGGGCCCCACTGCGTAGAAGAACGGATAGTTCGCGGTGAAATTATCACTGAAGTCATTACCTATAATTTTTATAGAAGGATGTTTGGGAACTTTTTCCGAATTTGTCTTAATGTTGCTATTGGCTTCTTTTGAAGTTGTATAGTCATTATTTTGAACTGTGAAATTTGTATCAAGTTCTACGGGGTATATCCTAAGCCTGTCGAGATTAGTGATCATAAGAACGCTAACCATTAGTAAGACAACCAGGATAACAGCGATAATAATTTTTGATCTTTGAGATCTGAACATATTAATACCATTATATCTTTTATAAGCTGCTCCCACTAGGGTGTCATAATTTCCCAACAAAAAACAGCCCCAAAGGGCTGATTTTGAAATGGGTGACTAGAGGGAATCGAACCCTCGCTAACGGGACCACAACCCGCTGTTCTACCATTAAACTATAGCCACCATGATAGCCGTGTCGGCTTTACTGATAATGTACCATATTCTCTAAAAAATCAAGAGTGTTGGCGGGTAAGGACCGCACGGCCTACTAAACGGACGATCGCTTTGATGGGATGGCGGCGATACCGTTCTTCCGCCAAGAAGACGGCAGCAAAGAGGAAGCTGGCCAGGCTCAGGAGGGCGGCGCACCCGAAAGCCATGATCGGCGCTATCGTGAAAAGCCAGCCGAAGATGAGCGGACCGATAATCATCGCCAGCGCGCTGACCGCGGAGAGCGCGCCGAGGGCGCCTCCCTGCTTATCGCTATCGGTCTTATGCGACAAATCGCTTACCATCGTGATCCTCCAGGCGGGACGGATCACTTGTTCCAGCAAAAAGCCGATCAGGAAAATTGAGAAAACCGGGAGCCCCATGGTAAAGAAGCAGAGAGCGATGACGAGGGGGACGAGAAAGATGATCTTATGCTCGTTGAGCATCCTCAGCCAGAAATACTTGAGCCCCGGCGTCTGGCTGAGAGCGGCCAAGGCGGCACCGAGAGCGAACAGGATAAGGATCACGGAGCCTGAAAGATGGAGGATGTCTTTCAGATAGAGGGTGAAGATGGCGTTGGTTCCGGCCATGGCGATGCCGAAAAAGAACCAGGAGAGATAGCCGGGGATCAGGATCCTATGAGCCTTTAATTCGTCTCGCAAAGAAAAGACGATTCTCGGCTTGGCGCGGTCGCGCGGTTCCGCCGCAAGAAGATAGGACATGTGCAGGGGAATGGCTCCGAATCCGCCGGCCCGGACAAGCTGGACATGTGCGAAATAG
>CAYMOO010000147.1:0-2563 GCA_964392185.1 uncultured Gammaproteobacteria bacterium | reverse complement strand
AAAAGGGCAGAAACAACGAAAATATCAAAAATAATATCGTGACATTGATTACATGGAGAAATATCTGAAATATATGGAAATATAGTGGCCTCGGACCGAAAAATGTATATATCAGCGAATACCATATCATTTTGAGTGGACGAAAATAGGTACCGGCAGGCAGCTCCGGATTGCCGTCGAAAAAAGTACTTCCGGAAAAAAAACGTAATATATTTTTTATATTATGCACTCTGCTATTGAGTACGATCTCCCCATAATCGTCAATCATGAATTTACCCCACAATACTGGAAAATATATGGAAAATCCGATTATTAAATATGCCATCAAAACGACAGTGATCGCCTTTTTCGAAAGTATATTATTTTTCAGTTTTTGGACTACCATTTTTATAGGTATATAATTGGCTTAATATCATGGACGAAACTATCCGAAAAAACTTCCCCAACGACGACCGTGATATATGGATACTTAAAAAAGTCGAAAACAAATTCATCTCTTTTCTCTTACCGCGTCTTCCCTCTTATATAAAAACCAACCACCTCACCCTCATGACTATTTTTTGGTCATTAGGAGTGATCATGAGCAACTATCTTGCATCATATCATATTGGATGGCTGACTTTGACTTCTTTCCTTGTAATCTGCCAACTTATTACCGATATGCTGGACGGCAGCTTGGGAAGGGCTAGAAATTCTGGCTTAGTGAAATGGGGATACTACATGGATCATTTTTTGGATTATATATTTTTATCTTCGCTTTTATATAGTTATACTTTTATCCTTCCCGATCTTGTAAGATTGCTTTTCTTGACACACATTGTTTTAACAGCGACAATGATACATTCGTTCCTATATTTCGGGATTTCGGGTAAACTCATAAGGTCATTCTATAAAATTGGCTCTACAGAGCTGAGATTTATTTGCCTGTTGTTAAATCTCTATTTAATTTTCGATGGAACTAGAATAGCTCAAATACTAATGATATTCATATTGATTATCTTTTTAGTTTTGGCGAAGATTATCTATACCACACAGAAAGAGGCTCGTGACATAGACATGGAGCCTTCCGAGAAAATTTTTTAATTATAGTTGCGCAGATAAATCCAGTAATTTCTTATTTTTCGGAAAATATTTTAAGGCTTTTTTTATGTATATCTCCGCTTCCGCTTTTTTATTTAGTTTTATGAGTAAAGCAGCCTTGCGTTCAAACGCATAAGGCCATTTTCCCGCTTTATTGGATACTCCATAATAATAAAGCGCCTCCGACAGTTTATTTTCTCTTTCCGCAATCTCACCGAGATTACTGGAATATATAGGATTTTCCGATTGTATTCCGTAAGCGATAAGGAGATGTTTTTTCGCTTCGACGAAATCGCCGCGATCTGCGAGCTCAGCGGCGAAGTTATTATGAAGCGGACCGGAATCGGGTGCGATCGCGATGTCGTGTCGGTAAAGCCTTATATGATCGCTCCAATCCAGTGAACGCACATACGTTCTCCAACATAACAATGATACGATGCAAACAAAGATTATCCTAAAAAATATTTTCCTATCCAACCTGAAAACTATTATCGTACAACCGATCAGGCCTAAAATTCCGATCATGGGAACATAAAACCAGCGATCGGCGACGGTAAAATCTAGCGATATGATCTGGCTATGCATCAATAATCCGGTCAAAAACCAAAGTAAAAACAATACATATACTTTCCCGATGGCATAATTACCTTGGAACCATGCTTCACATATACCTTTCCCAAACGATTCGCGCTTTGAATATACAATAAACGGGATAAATATCAAAACTCCTATAAATATAATATCGGCAACCAAATAGGGGAGAACAGATATTAAAGATATATCTTTAACAAACCACTGCTGTAATATGGCTAAATTTTGCGGAAATACAAATATTTTAAGATAGTAATTTATTGTGAGCGGAATGTGCAGCATTCTCTCCCAAAAATTCAAGTTGGCTATTGGAGCATTGCTGGATATGATACATATCTTCCCCAATCCACACCGCATAAAACCGTAAACCGTAACGGCCAGGCCAACAACAATGTAAATTTTCCGGTAATATTTTGGTTTTTCTTTCCCACCGAACAACACGGTAACCAGATATATAATTACTCCGAAGATCACACCCGTTTCTTTTCCCAGCAAACATAATAATAAGGCGGCAAATAACCATAGAAAATCGCGCACCCTCATCGTTCGTATATTTAATAATAGAACTATATGGACGGCAATCAAGCCAAAAAACAACATGAGCACATCCTGGAGATTAGCAATATAAATTACTGTTTCTGCATTTGCCGGATGTATCAAAAAAACAAATGCCAATCCCACAGACAGCCAATATTTCTTAAAAAATTTATCGAAGAGTGAAAATACCAATACGCTATTGCAGACGTGAAGTAGCAACTGAAATAAATGAAAATAATATGCTTTAACTCCAAAAACTAACGCCATCAAGCAGTACATGGTCATCATTAGTGGACGATAATACATACCGCTCAAACTGCCGGAACCTTCGATGTAAAACGTGCCTCCCAAAAAA
>CAYMOO010000146.1:0-2576 GCA_964392185.1 uncultured Gammaproteobacteria bacterium | reverse complement strand
ATCGATTTACTGGTAACAATTATTTTTTTTATCTCAAAATACTTAAGGGTAAATACACCTATAAGACCCACAAATAAACCAGCAGCGATAATTATGATATATAATCTGGTGCGGAAAGATGAAAGTCTCTGTAACATTTCGTATGTCCTCAATGCCCAACTTCTGACGAACTAAGAATTAAATTAATACTATTGTGTTTGTAATGATCCTCTAAATGCTTAAAATTGTCTCTATACTGGCTTATGTGATTAATAATCTGATCTATGCATTTCAATAGATTTGCTGGTGAATCTTCTTGATCGAACAAATACCCCACTCCTGCATCTTGGAAGATCTCAGCGTGACGTTGCTGTTCACCATTTGCCGACCAAGGTAAAGGTATCAATATGGCTGGTTTACGCAAGGCAATAAGTTCAAAAAAAGTATTGGCACCAGCACGCCCAATAACCATATCAGATACAGAATAAACATATCCAATTTCGTCAGTAAGCAAGTGCTCTTTAAGATGATACCTGCTGGCAAGATGATAAGGAAGTTTTTTACGTATAGATTTCAACCTTTCATAATCATCGTACTCCGACACGTTACCTACCTGATGTATAAGGGTATATTTTCCGAGCAATGCTTCGAGAACAGGCTCTATTAATAAATTTATACTGTGCGAACCCATCGAACCACCGGTAATATATATAACAGGATTACCAGGTTTTACATGGAAGGGCTTTCTTATTGTATGAAAGACCTGATTTCTTATAGGATTACCTGTTACTATAGTTTTTTTCTGTTCGAAAAAATCTTTTGCCGTAGGAAATGCGACAAAAATTTTCTTTGCCATATGGCCCATCAACTGCGCGGATAAACCTGGTTTTGCAGTTTGTTCGTGTAAATATACAGGCTTGCGTAAAATCCACCCGGCAAGAACCACCGGTATACCCACATAGCTACCAAATGTAAGTATCACGTCCGGATTCTGTTTTTTTAATATTTTATAAGCATTATAAAAACCAATAATGACTTTTTTGATATTTGATAATAATTTTATTGAGAGGGAGAATTTTAATCTGCTTGCGCCCAAATCTACAAATTTAATATTACGTTTCTCAATTTCCTGCGCCTCCATAGAAAAATTTTTTTCCCCTTCATTTGTATACTTTCTGCCTACGAAAACAATTTCCGTATTATTTCTATATTGTTCATTCAACGCATCAACAATCGCCAAAGCAGGGCTCATATGACCACCTGTTATTAATATTTTCATTAATTTGATTTTAGCACATGAACGCGGCTCATTTTATTAGAGAGGTATTGGAGAAGCCTCGCGGACGGCAGAATTTCTGGAAATTTGCGATGACACTTTTTCTTCATCACCAACTGGCACATCGCATTCGTATGTCGGAAATTCACCTACTTGAGAATGGTCACAATTTAATGCACCGTTTTTAGTAAGTATCTCTTGTGAAATCTCATCCGGTACTCGCTGCTGAAATACAATTTTTATTCTTCCTGGATAAAAATGTTTTGGCATAAACCATCCCACAGCTGTCCATATAAACCATAATAATGAAAAACACAGCACAATAGTCCAATAAAGATAGTCAACTACAGGTCTTTTCGTTGGAAAAGCACCAGTACTTCGACCAGATGTAGAAGTATTGTCGGAAGATAAATCGGCCAAAAAGAGAGATAAATCATCTATGTTTTTTTGATTCGCTCCGAAATCAATCATCTGGCCCATTAGTGATTTAGAGCTTAAAAATGCCTTGCATCGATCGTTTTCAAAAAAAAATGTAAGATTGATCTCTTGGACTCCTCTCAGATTAACACCCCACGATCCAACTTGGAATAAATAAAGTACTTTTTCTGCAGAACTTTCTTTGTGTAGCAAAGACCAATGATGATGTTTTGCAAAATAAGCCACATGCGTTTCCAATATCTCCGGAGGAAATTTATTGGTTAATGTTATCTGCGCATCTTTGTATTTTCTGACATTTAATAATTGGAGGAGATATGCGACCGCCGGCAATAAAAACAATATAATAATTATTCCGATTATCATGTTATTTTTTTATTTGGCGAGCTATATTTATAGCCACGCCAGTCATCATAAATGATGTTAACACATGTGAGCCTCCATATGAAATGAAAGATAGAGGCACTCCGGTGAGTGGCAGCAAATTGACCATTCCGGCTAAGTTTATCACCATCTGTATACCGAAAAAAGCAAAGATGCCACCGGCCAATAACTGACCAAACCTATCATTCGTGTCGCCAGCCACTTTGTAAATCATGTATACGAATGCAAATAGACAACCTAAGAGGAAGACAGAACCGATAAATCCAATTTCTTCGCCGACAATGGCAAAAATAGAATCCGTATGAGCTTCTGGTAAAAATAAATATTTTTGTCTCGAAGCTCCGAATCCTCTACCAAATATGCCGCCGGCAGACAATGATATAAGTATCTGACTAATATGGTAAGTAATCCCCAGAGGATCAAGATCTGGATTAAAAAAAGCCATTATCCTCCGAAATCTATAGGGAGAGATTTTAGTAAGAAAATAGAAACCACCGGCAGC
>CAYMOO010000145.1:0-2589 GCA_964392185.1 uncultured Gammaproteobacteria bacterium | reverse complement strand
AGGTTGCGGTATGATTCGTCGGCCTTGAGGGTCGGGTAATTTTCTACGATGCCGATAATACCGCTGAAGGCACTGTTATAAAGAGCTTGCGCCTGCGAGTAGTCTTGTACCGACTCCGAATGATTTACAGCCGAGCGGGCTTTGGCTACATTTTCGAAGACCGTTTGTTCGTGTTTGGCATAGTTTTTCACGATTTCGACAAGATTATCTATAAGTCCGGCACGGCGTTTCAACTGGATGTCTATATCGGAGAAATCTTCACGGACCTGGTTTTGTCCGCGGACGAAAGAGTTATAAAATGACCACAGTGCGAGCAATATGGCCAAAATTGCCAGGGAACTAAGTATATTTATATCAAATACTGTCATACTAACTCATATATTATATCACAGAAAAAATCGCTATCAATATGGCAGGTATATCTTTCTCCATAGTTCGAAGTCTGCCAGATCTACCGCTCCTGAGATGTTGAAATCGGCTGTTTTTGTGGAAATTATATTCATGTATTCTTTACGCCATTGCTCGAAGTCTGAGAGGTTTGTTGATCCATCACAGTTGGCATCTCCTTGAGATTTTTTCGGACATGCTGTTCCCGTAATTGGTGTCACCTCAACCATGTGAAAGATATCATCGTCATCATTGCCGTTGAACAGAGCCAAATCGGTGCCTCCGGTGCCGCCGTTTGCGAAAGACCCGTTGGCGACCGTAAACGACACTTCCTTCCATATATTGCTGTTTTGTTTATTGATTGTGCCCGCGGAAATTCCGTTGTCGTATTGAAGCTGCCAGCTACCACTGCCGCGATCCAGATATACTACTCGTATTTTGGCCTTACCGTTGAGTGTGGCGGCGAACTGATCATTCAGATCGAATCGCATGTAATTGTTTCCCGCAGTTTTGTTTGTTTGGCGTGCCCATATCATGGTTTCCGTCAATGTTGTTTGCGCTTGGTTGGTGCAAAACATATCCTCGCCGCAGTACAGGATTTTTCCCAGATCAGCGGTAGGAAACGAATAGGAATACTTTCCGTTCGATGCAATCCCTAAATACCGTGTCGGTTGTTGGATTATATAATCGCACTGGGAGGCGGAATATTGTGACAAACAAGCGGACTGCTTATCGTTCCATGGCTGTTGGGTATTTCGTTGGACAACGGGCATTTTCCGGCGCGGACTCGCACGGTCGTCTACTCCAAAAAGGGCGATAGAGTCTTGCGGACGGTACTGTGTCAGGAGCATCCCGTAATTTGACCAAATTGTCTCATGCTCAAGAGTGCTGAATCTATTTTCCGGATACCATCCGCGAAGGGCAATCCAGGCCCCCGGCGAATTGGCCGGTTCCCTTTCATATCCGGCATATTTATCCGCGAAAATAAGTCCTTCGTAGTTTTCCGCAAAATTTATCGGGCCGTTTGGTTGTATAGTTGGCTCCAGCCGATTACTTCCGTATATGCCTATAATTTCGACTCCCGAATGAAGCGCAGCCATCAATTCCCAGTATGTACTCTGGGCGATATTGGGAGGCCGTGGGTGCTGACCAGATTCGGTATGAGCGCGGGCTTTGCCGGTTTTTACGTTTTCTACAAAGCTATGATACCAGCCGTCCGGCATTTCCATACCGCTAGTTTTCCATAGCCATAATCCCTGCTGGGCGAAATAATCCTCGACCGGTTCGGGAGACCAATATCCGGTCGATTTCGGCGCGACAGCCGGAGGCGGGAGTCCGACTTTTTGATATTCGGCATTGATCGCGTTTTTATATTCGTTTCCTACCCACTTCCAATACTCATCTTTAAGTGCGAGGGTTAGATCGGTGTTGTATATGTGTCCGTCAGGTGCGGCCGTGAACTGAGATGCTTTCCAATCGCCTTTATTTATTTCATCATCTCCAGGAAGATTTTCCATGGTTTTGGCCATCGTCATGGCCCGGACTAAAGAGATGTCGGTCTGATTGGGCCGAATGTCGCGGGAGTCGGATTCGGCCAGATGTTTTGCCAGCGCCTTTATATAATCGCTGTAATATTGTTTGTACAAAGGATCCCAGAATTGAAGCGCATTGCAACCATCACCGTTATCCAGTTTATGATGAGCGATATGATCTTTGAGAAATTGTGGCCAGTCTAGGCTAGGACAATATCCCGCGGGAAGATCGGTAAAGGCTTTTTTACCGGCAGTATTGATTATTCTGTTGAGTTCCTGATCTAAAATAGTCCAGTTGTAGTTGGTATTTGAAGTCATTATGTCCTTCCACTTTGTATACGCCATCGCACCCTTTATATAGGTTGGTGACAAATCCGTGCTTCCCGGATAGGCTACCCAAACTCCGGCGTCGGGATAACGCTTGTCGAGGGAGACTTGTTGTGCATATATAGGTCTGAGAATAAATATGAATACGCATGATAGGAGTAGTGTTTTCGCGAAACATACGAATATTGAGAATATATTGTCGGACACAGGTTTATCCATTATTAATTAAGGGCAAGTATTGGTGAACGCTATCATTGTACTTTCAGAGACGTAAGTATCTTCGTAAGACTTTGCTCGAATAGTGTTGCCTTAGTGTTTACGGGTTTGACGATTATGAACAACA
>CAYMOO010000144.1:0-2634 GCA_964392185.1 uncultured Gammaproteobacteria bacterium | reverse complement strand
TACCAAGATTACTTTTATGAATGAGATTGCCAATCTTTGTGAACGGGTAGGCGCTAATGTCGATATGGTTCGACTTGGCATGGGATCTGATTCCCGTATTGGAAAGCGTTTTTTATTTCCCGGAATCGGATATGGCGGCTCTTGCTTTCCCAAAGATGTTAAAGCCCTCATTAATATCGGAAAAAACTTGGGCACGGAAACCTCGATACTTGACTCGGTAGAGAAAGTGAATAAACAGGCCAAAGATAACTTTATTGCAAAACTAACCAAAAAAGTTAAAAAAGGCCGCATTGCAATATGGGGATTGAGCTTCAAACCAAACACCGACGACATAAGAGAAGCTCCTTCGGTATATATAATAAAACATTTACTTGCCAATAATTATTCTATAGCGGTATATGATATGGCCGCTATGGAAAATATAAAAGGAATTTTTGGCGACAAAATTGAATACTATCAAGAACCTTACGACGCTACTAAAAACGCAGACGCACTTTGCATACTTACCGAATGGAATGAATTTAAACAGGCTGACCTTAAAAAAGTAAAGCAGCTTATGAAAGCGCCCGTGATTTTTGACGGTCGAAATATTTACAACCCGACCCATCTCAAAAAACTCGGATTTACCTATATATCGACGGGAAGAAAGCCGGTATAAACTTCTTATGAAAGTTCTCATAACAGGAGGAGCAGGATTCATAGGTTCTCATCTCGCTAAATTTCACATAAATAAGGGACATGATGTCGTCATTGTAGATAATCTTATAACGGGAAATAAAAAAAATTTATCGTCTATTAGTGATAAATCCCGATTTTCTTTCATAAAGACCGACATAACAAAGCTAAATATAAAGCGCCTACCTCATTGCGATCTCATTTACCATATGGCCTCACCTGCATCGCCCATCCAATATAAAAAACTCCCGATAGAAACCTTAATGACAAATTCATTGGGAACAAAAAATATATTGGATTATGCACTCACCAACAAGTGCAAATTCGTTATCGCATCAACATCGGAAGTATATGGTGATCCGGCAGTTCATCCTCAGCCGGAGACATATTATGGAAACGTAAATTCGGTCGGCCCGAGAGCCTGCTATGATGAGGCCAAGCGTTTTGCTGAAGCTCTGGTTGTTTCATATATTCAGCAGTTCAAGATCGATGCGCGCATAGCAAGGATTTTCAATACTTACGGTCCCAATATGGAAATAAATGACGGCCGGGCAGTCTCGAATTTTGTTACTCAGGCACTCCAAGAACAGGATATCACCATATATGGCAGTGGCAAGCAGACGCGATCTTTCTGTTTTGTGAGCGATTTGGTTAGAGGGTTGAACCTTCTGGTGTCGAAATCAAACCTCAGAGGCGAAGTGGTTAATTTGGGTAATCCTCATGAAATATCGATAAATGAACTCGCTCGTATTATAATTGAACTTACCGGCACTAAGTCGAAAATAATATACAAAAAAGAATCGGACGAAAACGATCCGAAAAAAAGAAAGCCGGATATCACTAAGGCTCACCGGCTGCTTAAGTGGGAACCTCAAATAGAACTAAAAACTGGTATCAAATCAACGATAGAATATTTCAAATCAATCCTATGAGAACCGCAGTAATTGTAATTCCCACCTATAACGAAGCAGGTAATATAGAAAAATTATTTGAGGGGATATTCAGCTCTGTTGAGGGTATTAAAAACTGGAATATTGAGGTTCTTATAGTTGATAGTAATTCCTCCGACAAAACTGCCGACATTATAAAAGAAAAACAAAAAAGTAATACAAAAATACATTTATTAAATACTAAAAAAGAGGGATTAGGTAAAGCTTATGTAGCCGGATTCGAATATGCGATAGAAAAACTTAAAGCATATCTGGTATTTGAGATGGATGCCGACCTTTCACATAACCCTGCCGATATTCCTAATTTTCTAAAACAAATCGAATTGGGCTCCGATTTCGTGATCGGTTCAAGATATATCAAGGGAGGCTCCATACCTTCAAATTGGGGTATGCATAGGAAACTATTTTCTATCACGGCCAATCTTTTCGTCAAATACGGTTTTATGAAAAGGAACATCACCGACTGGACCGACGGCTACCGTGGAATAAAAGTATGGGTTGTCAAATCGGCGATGAAACACATAAGTAAATATTCCGGTTATGTGTTCCAGATCGCACTTCTTGACCATGCCATCAAAAATAATGCACGAATATCGGAAGTTCCAATAAAATTCACCGACCGCAGCTATGGAAAATCAAAAATAAATGCATTCCAATATATTACTCAAACAATCTTATATGTCTTAACCCATTCACCCTTTATAAAATTCGTTGTTGTGGGCTTGATCGGCTTCGTTATCGATTTTGGCATCACTCATGAGTTGATTATCCGACACAATGTCTCCAACTGGATAGGTACTCCTATCAGTACGGAAACAGCTATAATCTCGAATTTTTTACTAAACAACTACTGGAGTTTTTCTCATAAAAAAATCGAAAGCTCAAAGATAAAGTATGTTTTTAATTTCTTGAAATTCAATTTCATATCCTCAGGCTCCATACTCATCCAGACTATTGGTATAGGCATATTGACACACTTCTTTGGTAAAGATAACTTACTTTTTTACAA
>CAYMOO010000143.1:1509-2656 GCA_964392185.1 uncultured Gammaproteobacteria bacterium | reverse complement strand
TCCGTTCTGTCAATGAGAAGTGCTTAGCGTAGGTGCCAGATTTGTTACGGTACCCATTTTTTGAAGAACGCAATGATTTGTCTTACTTTTTTCATCGCTTTATAGAAAAAGGATGGATTTTTTGGATATAAGGTAATATTTATTTCTTTCTTTCCTGTAAAATTATCCGAGTCAATTGTTTGAGTTACGATGGTGTAACCTTCCTTTTCGAATTTTATCTGATTATCATCATAAATCGGCAGCGAATATAATCCAGTGGTATTTATTTGTCTATATGAGCTTGATATGTTAACTTGACGTAGCTTCATGCCAGCATCGTCTTTTATGGTACCGAAAACAATTTTTGGAGAGTAGTAATTTTTGACTATATTCACAGAAGATCTTGGCGTACCATCGAGATTCCATAGCTCAGTTGAGCCACCTATATTGACCCAATAATTAACACCGACTACATTAGGGTTTTTAATAAGCTCTTTTAAAGCGTCATGTACCCATTCTGCCTGTTGAGATTCGGTCATGGTTCCATTAATATCGTTTATAGGCGCGCCAAACTCTCCGATTACCACTTTACCGCCCGAAGATTCTGTTATTTCCTTTATATAAGAGGTGAGCATTTGCGGCGTTTCGACGTAGTGATCGATAGTCACTATCCCACCTAATGATTTGGTTGTATCTCGATCCATGATTAGTTTTGCCACGTCGCCGTTCATTGAGTAGTAGTTTGTAATTATTTTAAGTCCCAATTTATCGAATTGCTTAACAACCGCATTATGTTCGTCAATCAGAAAATTGCGGAATCCTTCGACATCTCCGTTTAATCTGGGGTCACCGGGACCGCCATTTTCGCACTCCGGGCATGAGACAAATACATCGCCGTCTTCAAACAAATTTTTATTGCTCTTTATGAACTCGATTATTTTCTCTTGATGCTGAGATCTGTCGATTTTTTCATAATCAAACCAACCTTCCCAGCCGGAGAAATTACCTCTAAACCACACTTTTAATCCGTTTTTTCTTGCAGCTTCTACCCAGTATCTTAGAAAAGGTACAAATTCTGGGTCATAAGGCGTTCCGACAGCCACATGACTTGCGCCGGTCTGGGCAATATCCGCAAGTTGTTTATTAATTTCTTCAAGATATTTTATGT
>CAYMOO010000143.1:0-1499 GCA_964392185.1 uncultured Gammaproteobacteria bacterium | reverse complement strand
GACTCTTTCATAGTGTCGATAGATTGGATTTCGAAAAATTTTTCCACGGCAAACTCTCTCGGTGTAAATACCATAATCAAGGTGAAGATTGATATAGTGATAGAAATTAGCTTCATTTTCAGTTTCTTCTGAAAAAACAATGTAAATAATCGGCTACAGACAGATTTATTATGGGGTGAAATCTGTGTCGTATGTAGCCATACGTTTAAATATCAGGGTCGTCGGCGAGGTATAGGCCTTTTCGTAGTGTTTATAAAGATCTTTTTGTCTCGCGTCGACTTCGTATATAGATTTCCATATGATATCATCTTTTTGCATTATAACCCATTTTACATATTTTTCAGGATGTTTTAATGCAAGTTCAAAATAAGGTTTGTTACCAAGATATATAACATTTTGCATCGGTATGCGAGTGCGGGTGATACTTAAAGCACGTGCATAGTCGTCTAAAAGTACATATCCGTTGTCATAATTTGCTGTAAGCCATATTTCGGCATAATCTTTTTTCTGTCTAGATAAGCCCTCCATACCATCGGCAAGCGTCACAACTTTTGAATATCCGACAAAGTATAAGCCAAACTGCATGATGATAATCATTATAAGGAAAAACTTTCGAGCCGGGACCATTCGATGAAAGGCATAGGCGAAAAAGAACGCCACTACTGGCACCATCATAAGACCATATCTAACATTGAAAAGCGTCCATTCAAAGGTAGTCGGAGTAATACTGGGTATAAATATAACAGACTGCCCTACGTACATCGTAAACACATAAAATACGAACGGCACAAAGAGGATGATCGTAATTAGTAATTTAATATAGCTAATTCTTTTGAAAAGAAAATCGTACAGCCCGGCGAAAGATGCAAAGAATACGAGTATACCCGCGTTACTCATGCAAGTTACGAGGTAGTAGAGAAACGCGACGAATAATTGGTGATAGGCTGGTAATTCTCCTCTTGCCAACCACGCTGATTGCTGAGATTTTGCGGAAAACTGGCTGTTTGTAAAATAGAATGGATCTCCTAAGATAAGATAGTCCCAAAAAAGCCATAGGCCGATACCTATCAGTGCCAGTGTAGCAAAAATAATTAGTTTTCCTTCCATTTCTGCATACCTCTTTTTATTTAAAGGCAGTATGCGAAGAAATACTACACCCGTTTCGAAAAGCACTAGAAACCAACCATCATATCGAGAAAGAGAAGCACAGAATCCAAAAAGTGCGGCAAGCATAAGGCCTTTGTAATCGTTTTTGTCCAGCAAAAAACAAGTAAAGTAATAAGAAGATAGTATAAAAAAACATATTAATAGCATCTCAGTCATGGGTGTTGACTGCATGTATAGAATGTTAGGATTGGTGCCAAAAGCGATAAATGCAATGAAAGATGCCAGTTTGTCTTTTGTAACAAGGTACGTAAATTTATATAGATATATACAACTTACGACGAAAGCAATACCGGAGACTATTGAGCCAGCAAGACCCGTATACCATAAAAAGT
>CAYMOO010000142.1:284-2686 GCA_964392185.1 uncultured Gammaproteobacteria bacterium | reverse complement strand
TAAGAAGAGTCCAGATCGATGCCAGATTTCATCGCTGGCACGAGGAAGAATGGAGTATTCCTTATCCGGACTTCCAATATTTTAGAGAAAATATCGCCGATTCTTCGTTTCTTGCAATCATCGAGGAATTTCTGTTGGCAGCATCGGAAGATGGCGTAATAGACGTTGAACAACTGAGACAGATGTTGATGGAGAAATTAGGTGAATATTATCGTGAAGATAAGTTCAATAATGTTGTGTCTTTTTTTGACGACCCGCAGTGGGACGACCTTTAAGAGAGTATGCTATAATTTCTTCTTATAAATGAAGATAGCAGTAAAGAAATTCTTCAACAGCAATCAAATCGGTTATTATGAGATAGTCCTCACTCTTCTCATTCTTGTCGCTTTTTTGATCAATGCAACCTACGTTGTGTACCCAGATGAATTCTACAATCTTATGGGGAGCAAATTCATAAACAATGGACATATCCCATATAAAGATTTTTTCGATCATCATATGCCGTTCCCCTGGTACCTCGGCGCGATACTACTCAAGATATCTGTCGGTTCTTACGTGGTGTTTCGTCATTTATGGGCATTATTACAGTTTGCATCTCTCGTAGTCTTAGGATCATGGATAAGAAAACATAACAAAAATTTATATCCCTATTACCTGACATTCACATTTCTCTACCCGCTCATGGCCGTATATTTCTGGCTCCATATTTTTATCGCCGATGCATTGGCAGCATTTATTTTTTCTTTAATTTTCTGGATGTTATTATCCATAACATTCGATCGCGAAAAAAAACATCGCGCGCGGCCGATTTTCGTAACTAATTTTCTGACATTTCTTTTCATATTCACTTCTTTAACTTATATCTACCTGGCAATTATTTTGTATCTATGGGAATTTTACCTGATATTACGCAGTGGTAAAAAAACTATCGCGGTATTTTTCATACTAGCTGCAACTCCGTATTTGCTTTATGGCATCTACCTCTTACTGACGGGCAGCGCGGCCGATTTCTATTTTTCCAACTTCACCTACAACACCGCACTCTATATAAATATTCCCAACTACACAATCGGCCAGCATTTTAATCCGGTCAAATTCGCTGCAACTCTTATATACAATTTCTGGGGGCAGTATCTTCCTCAGTTGACCGGACTCAAAGACATCAATCTTTACTTGCCAGTCGGCAAACTTACACTCATGGGGAGTTTTTTACTCCTAATATATTTACTCGCTCGATTGCCTATAATCGGTATTCTTTACTTAGCACTGCTTTCCTTTTCGCTCCCGCGAAGCGGTATCAAGGAATTCAACGAAACCGATTATCAGATTGGTGTATTCGTCATGATAGGAATAATTGCGACTCTATTTATGGCCTATCTTCTAAGACGGGAACGTTTTAAGGAACAGACGATGAACGATTTAAGCCGAGTAGTTCAGGCGATGATCGGCGTTTATATGATTTTTTTATTGATTTTCATGATAAAAGGCACCTACGACAAGTGGTACTTGCGTACCACCCAAAAAATGCCCTCTATCCGCAACTCGGCCGATGCCGCCATATTTATAGACCGTATTTTAGACTCCAAAGACTATTACTGGATCGGACCGTTCGAACCCAATGAAGAATTTTTCGTCCACAACGGGCAACTACCAGGAAAATTTATCGCCCTTCTGCCGCAATATCGTGAAAATGAAAAAATGCGCGCCGACTTTCTCAATCAATTCTCCACACATAATCCCAAAATAATCATCTTCAAAACGGATACCGGAATTTTCGGCACTCCCACCTACCAGTTCGGATCATTCTACCTCGATTGGATGAAGGACAAATACACGAGGCTAGGCGCGATACCGGGAATCCAAGTCGTACAAAACCCAACCGGACTCAATCTGGCGTTGCATTTATACATTAAAAATGAAGACAAAAACGACGTCGTTGCCAAATTACAAACACTGCAATATATATCAAAATGAAAAATGAAATGTTTTATGTCGGACAAAAAGCCTTTATAGAAAAAAACAGAGAAATTCTGGTGTTATTTCTTCCAGATGACACTCTCGATTTCCCGGGCGGAAAAATTCAGGAAGGAGAGACGAATTATGACGTGTCTCTAAAAAGAGAGGTTAAAGAAGAGACAGATATGGAAATAGAGGTTGGTCCCGTTTTCTGCCGTTGGTCTTATCAGCTTGAAATTGGACATAAAAATGCGGGAAGAAAAGTTTTTCTGACCGGTCTCAAATGCCGACTTTTGGGAGGATACCTGCAATTAAGTAACGAGCATAAATCCTATAAATGGGTGAATAAATCAAATTACCGGGTGCTGAATGACGGTAGTGGGCATTTCTTGGCGCTTGAAACATATTTCAAGACCTTCCAGCCGTAAGGCCGATTCAAAGGTTTT
>CAYMOO010000142.1:0-274 GCA_964392185.1 uncultured Gammaproteobacteria bacterium | reverse complement strand
CTAAATTCATCAAAATTACGATAGAGTTTGGCGTCGAGACCAAAATTCTTCGCTCCCTCAATATTATCTTCGGTGTCATCCCAAAATTGAACTTCGTTTATATTTAGGCCAATACTCGTGATAATTTTTTCGAAAAACTCACGCTGCGGTTTTTTACATCCCATCTCCGCCGAGGAAAAAACTCGATCGAAAACCACCTCAAACTCCATCTGCTTCTTCAGGTATTCCGTCCGGTATTTTTCTTGGTTGGTCGCAAGATAGCATTTTATTCCGG
>CAYMOO010000141.1:0-2703 GCA_964392185.1 uncultured Gammaproteobacteria bacterium | reverse complement strand
GATCGATAGGTTTTGATCGTGTGCAAAGCTTATCACTTTGAGAAGTTTGCCCATGATCCAAGCGCTAGTCTTCGGGTCAACGCGCACCCCGTCTCGAGTGATGATGTGCCCGATAGGCACTAGCACACTCAAGTCTTTGATATTTGGGAACCGCATGATGTTAATTCTGCGGTCGCCTTGCTCCGGTGAGATAAAGCTATCTACCAGATTAGGGAATTGCAATCCATAGTTGAGAGACTTACCTGGATTTTGGCGCTGAAACTCCTTTTCGAGTCGAGCAGCAGCACCTAACAGGACGCCCAATATGTATGCCTCTCGATCGAGGACCGCGTTAAGTTTACGGTCGGTCACGATCTTGAGGATACCCAGGTCTCCATCCGGAAGCTTGCACTCGTAGACACGAAAGATTTCGGTCTCTCCGCGCGGTTTTCCTACAGGATACGAATCCGCGGACATGTATTCTCCTTTCATTACAAAGTGCATACTGATCATCTTATAACAAATAAATTACCTATTGTCAAGGTTTTTGGCTAAATATAAAAAATGAACCCCGGGGTGTTACCCCAGGGTTCGAGTTGTCGGCGCTAGTGATTAGAAGTCCACCGGCTGGTACTTCTTGTCGAAGACCTTCGCCGTGACGAACCAGAGCACGTTCTCGTCGTCCGGGCTTTGGAGGATATATCCCCCGCCGGACAGCTCCGTATTACCTTCATGGTTCTGAAACACATGACCGTTAGCGTCGTTAGTCACACGACCGACGACGACGGCCGGGCGGACCTTCTCCGCCAGGAAGCACTGGACGTTATGTCCGCGTTGCTTCCAAAAATCGATCAGGAACTTGGCGCGCTCGTCTCCCTCATCCAGATTATTGATCACCTGGTAAAAGGTGTCGAATTCCTGGTTCGGATAACTGTCGCCAACACCATCCTGGGCAATGTGATTCACGCCCTCGGCGATGTCTAGATCCTGTCCTTCACCCCACGAGGCTGGGCGACTGATCGTCGTCCCCGCCGGCGCCACACACATCGCTACAGTCGGCCCCGGTTTGGGGTACGCGAGCAGCATGGCGGTCGGCACAATCATTGGAGGAAGATTTTCACGGGTGAAAATCGTCTGCGTTGTCATAGTCATAGCTCCTTCAAAGGTCAAAATCGTCGAGCGGATTTGAATTTGCTCGACGCGGGGAACATTAGCACATGACATTTATTTTGTCAAGTATTTACGAGCCATCTTTAACCAAGCAGTTATTTAGCTTATATAAAATTAAAGTGATTTTTTCAACGCATTTTATAGGTAAATATTCACTCTGCTGATCTTCCCCAATAAAGAAATAGAGCGGCTTTGGATATTGAGACAAGAAAGTTAATTTTTGGCTTTGATCCCCTGCCCAGTATGCATACCATTCCTCAGGGCTATTTTTATCTTTGAGAAGACCAGGACCATATACTCGTGCCTGACTCCACCCTTGTACCCAAGGTACTAGTCTTGCGCTCGTGATTATACTTGCCCCTTGGGGTACTGATTTGATAATCAGAGCTAAATTTTCTCTTTCAATTGGAGTGATCAAAGGCTTATCGTCCCGAACGATATACCACAGTGCACCTATCTGATACGCGACACAAACGATCACCAAAGAATAATATAAAATTTTTATTTTTAAAGATTTGCCATCAATTTTACTAATTACACTCCGCATTCCGATTGAGGCAATAACCGCGACTGAAAAAAATGTATAAAGATAGATTCTTTGATAATAAGGTAATGAAAAAATTGGAAATAAGAATGATACAGAGATGTATGCAGCTAATGCAGTATGCTTTTTAAGAGCAGTCCAGTATTCTTTTATTCCAAACAATGAGAGCAGTAAAAAACCAGCGTTCAATAGTATAAATTTTGAGTGAGTTAGAAAAATTCCAACCGGAGGAGCATCAATTTTTGCCTGAATATTTGGATGAAAGTAAAAATATGTTAACACAGACAAAGTAAGCGCACATAGCTCTATATTTTTTATTCTTTTCTTGAAAGTGTATTCCAGCGCGATATAAAGAGCGAGAAATACGAACAGAAAGAATGTCGTGGTCTGATGGCTAATTACTATTAGCACAGCTAAAGCAATGCGAAGAACGGGATATTTGTCTCTTGTTATAAGATTTAAAAGTATAAAGAGCAACGCGAGCGCAACAAAATTTTTGTAGAACATAAACCAATATGCATGGTAGACCACTGCAGAGATGGCGATTGGTATACCGCAAAATATAGCAGTCTTTCTACCATATATATTCGCTATTAATGAGCAAAATGCAGTTGAACAAATAAGTACTAGAATAAGATATGAACCAAGGAGAACCACGTCCTCCGAAAAGCCCAATTGATTTATTAGTCCAAGCAATATACGCGGCGCGATCACGGTGTGGTCAAGACCAGGCACTGCTTCTCTGAGAATATTTTTATCGTGGTTTAAGAGATATCTTCTATAGAAGCCTGTATCGTATCCTAACGCTGAGATTCCAGAGCTAAATATTGGATATAACAAAATCAAGAACTGGAACATCAAAACCGTGATCAAAACGTAAACAAACGTTTTTTTTGAATCTAATTTATCGAGCGACATTTATCGAAGAGATAAAATCAGAAATAATTTTATCCATCTCTGATTTCGGAGTATCAACATTTTTTACCGTAAGAGTAAATACGCGATCCCCT
>CAYMOO010000140.1:0-2728 GCA_964392185.1 uncultured Gammaproteobacteria bacterium | reverse complement strand
AAACCTGGTCGGCGTTGTAATGTTCGGTCAGAATTTTGCGTAAATAATGTTTGTGTTCCATAATTATTTTTAAAGATTCTAAAATTGGAAATTCTAATAAAAGAAGCGAAAAACGAAAATATTTTATGATAGTCTATATTGTTGTGTTTCATCTATAGTATCATATTGGGTATATTCTCGCAAGTAATAGTTCTGTAAGAATTGTGCAATCAATAAAGGATATCCTAAACAAATTCGACCCTTTCGAAGACAAATATATCTCCCGAGAATTCCAATCTTTTGGCGTACACCTTGCCGAAAAACTCGGTGACCTACGTCATAAAAGTCTATATATCAAATTGGCCAAAAACGTGCCACGGCCGGTACTGGAACAGGCGTACCGATTCGTAATCGATGCCAATGCGCGCAATAAGGGCGCACTTTTCATGTGGAAGCTCAAAGAGTTGGGTGTTTACAAAGACGCCAAAACACAGAAAGCAGAAAAACAAAAAAAATGAATCAATAGTAACTCCAGGCCCAAAACGCAACACTATTGATCCCCTGTCCCAATATGTGATTGATCTTTTTCTGAGAAGAAACCACGTCTTCAAACCACACTATATGATAATTGTAGGATTTATCTATATAGTCAACTTCGGATTCGCCCGCTTCTTCATCGCGGCGAACGATACAATGTTCCCATTCGCAGCTCTCAAGAAACTTATCTCTTATCTGATGTAACGTAAGAGACGTGGCTGGTTTTATAGGTAATTTCTTCTCATCAACTATCCAATCATAGCCATACATCCCAAAGACGATTGTGAGCTTATCGGACGGGACAAAAAGCAAAAAATCGCGGATCATTGTCGGAAAATCGTAATTGTAGGTGCTTTTTCCTCCAAATGGGAAATTTGGCCCGGGTTCCCCACCGGCTTTATGAAAATCATATGCCATAACCATGATCTCTTCGCTGACATCGTTGATTCCTTTCAAATCGTATGGCCGCTTACGGTAAAAAGTATCACCATATATAGTAACCGCCATCGGTATTGATTTCACAGCAAGCTCCTTGTGAATACGGTTATAAAACTCATTTATACGCGTTCGCAATCCGTCCGTCGGCAGAGCCGAAATCTCCAAATCTATCACTACACCACTAAATTTGTTCTCCTGCGAAAAATTCGCGATACTGCCGGCTATCTTATCCCAGGAAGACGTAGCATTGAGCAAGGCGATGTTGTTTTCGGTATCGGTCATTCTTATCCCCAACCATATCGGCTTTGCATGTTTTTGTAAGTCGGACAATTCTTTCTGAAGTTTTATATACGCCGGATCACTGGTACGGATACCGCTCCCATCGATTGATAAACCAAAAAAAATCAGCCTGTCATAATTCCGGAAATCACTATCTGCTTCGACAGTAGCCCAATAAGGAATAAAGGCCGATCGCGACTTGAGCGGAACGGGTGTCGGAGTCGTCGAAGGTATCGGAGAGCTGACTCTAACTTGTGTGGGTGGCTTTTTAAATGTCTTGAATACCAAATAACTCATCCAGATACCAACCGCGAATATAAGTAAAGAAATGACCAAGTGTGCGACGTGTGATTTCTTTACTTTTTTACGGATTCGGTTCATTTTTTGATTATATAATTCCCGCCACGACAATTGCCAGCGGGAATAAGCGAAGGCGGATTTTTGATATAATATAGGTATGGAAATTATAGGAGCATTGATTTCTCTAACAATCTTTGTGTCCATAGTGGGCGCAATATCCGTCTTCATTTATAAAGCGGTACGCGGCAAAAACGCCGAACCGATAATATGGAATCAGCCCGTACAATTCAAAACAAATATCGGTTGGCTTTTGGCGTCGATCCTGATCGGTTACCACCTCGGAATCCACTCTTCCCTTTTTGTTAGCGGCCCGGTCCGATTCCCGGCTCTTGGATGGGCAGTGCTATCTATAACAGCAGCCCTTGGTTGGTTATATGTTTACCGGAAAAAGTTGTCACCCCTCATCTTGTCGTTGATATCAGTTATTGCGATTGCCGGCATTTTGATTCCTTTAAGAGCAAACGGCTTTGTCCAATCTTT
Source organism: uncultured Gammaproteobacteria bacterium (assembly GCA_964392185.1). GTDB lineage: Bacteria > Patescibacteriota > Microgenomatia > UBA1406 > GWC2-37-13 > CAYYYG01. Next base: position 655 of record CAYMOO010000140.1, on the reverse strand, counting down.
CAATTCAACTATCCAAATACTGGCCAGCCTGATTCTTACCGCCATAATAATTCATGAAAAAATGAGTTGGACAATCTCCAACCTGGTGCGCACCTTATTTTCGATGCTACCTCTTTCATTTGTGAATGGAGTACGTATTGTTCGCTCTCTTTTTAGTCGCGATGCCGAAAGAAGCCAAAAAGTCGTCGGTTGGATAAAAACGATGGTCATTATGTTTATCGCCTTGATCGTATTCATAACGATTCTTTCAAATGCCGACCCGGTTTTCTCAAATATCATCGAAGAGTTCCGCTCCCAACTTTTTGAAAGGACTATCGCTTCTATAATAATACTTCTCATATTGGCCTCCATTCTAAGCATAGCCCGCAACGTGGACGAGGAAGAAAGTACGATTGGTTGGCTTTCATATCGAGACATGTTTGTTTCTACAGCGGCAGTAAGTGTAATTATCGCTATTTTCCTTTCGGTTCAGTTTCAGTATCTTTTCTTAGGTTCGGGCAATATGCTTCGTGAGCTGGGCCTTTCATTTAGTGAATACGTACGAAAAGGCTTCAACGAGTTGCTGGTAGCCACCTTCATCGGTGGAATAATGGCCTACCTCATAGCGGTCAAAGGAAGACAATCTGCCAACTCCTCGCATCAAAAATGGGCAAAA
>CAYMOO010000139.1:0-2742 GCA_964392185.1 uncultured Gammaproteobacteria bacterium | reverse complement strand
AAAATTACCAACATAAGTAAACATCAAGAAAAAGCGGCAAAAAATATATATATAGAAAATCAAAAAACAATAAAATTAATTGATGATAATCTAAAACTCATCACAGACATCCGAACTATCGTAGTTAAGCATGTCAATTCTCTTCTCTTTGTTTTTATAACATTATTGATTCTGTGCATTGTATTTGTCGCGGTATCTATATTTTTGCTAAAAAATATAGATTGGACTTACACGTCGACAATGAGTGGAATTCAAGTTTTCATAACGATTTTATTTATCATACTCTCTAAAAATTATGGCAAAAATAGCAATATAAACGTAACGTTTTTAACTTGGATACTTATAACTACCATACTAGTATATCCAGGGCTAAGTGGATATTTCGATGCAGATGTAAAAATAAAAACAAATTACTTCAGAAGCTATCAGCTTCAAACAGAAGATAAAAACACCTCGTCAGGCAAACTTCTATACTACGGTAAAGGCAAATATTTTTTCCTTATCCATGAAAAACTCAACATCGTTCCTGAGAATAGGATTATTAAAATAATCAAAAACTAATATGCTCCCCAATGCATTTCATGCAAGTTGCCGTACACGGAAATATGCGTATTTTTTATCAATTCACCTTCAAATAAATATCCAATGGGTGTGACTCGTTTCCCGTTGAATCTGAAACATCACCTTGCAATCAATATACCTTTGAGATATCACGACATAGCATCATAGGACTATATATTACTTACCCTTTGATTTAGTGAAAAAGGGGTATATCTTGAAGTAATTTCTTTATACATCTCAACCCCGAACTCCTCAAATAGCTTAGGATCATTCAACACCATCCCGTCCACGCCCGTATCCATAATTTTTCGTATCCAGCGCAGATCGTCTACTGTACCGAAAATGAATAATAAATTTTTGTCGTGGACATACTTAACAAGATTGCGCAGCCTGCTATAGTATTCCGCTATATATTTTAAGGGGGGAACAATAGCAAATGGCAACGTAAGGAGGTGTAAAATCGTAGGATGTGCAATAATAAAAGCTCCTTGCTCGACTCCGCGCAACCGGCAATTTTCTACACCGATATCTGATAATCCATCAATAATGCTCTCAGTTAATGGCCTATTGAGTACTATAAATAACTTCAGTTCATTAGTTGACAGGTCTTGATTAGATTTTTCCTTTAATAGCGAACAAAGGTGTTTCTTGCTGTTTGTATATATCATCACCCGATCATACAGATCTGCGGTGGTAGTTTGTTTATCGGCGTTATGAAGGGCGGAAACATAACTGTCTATTGAATTTTTGATTTCCGCTATCGAGATTGCCGTCTTCAGCTCCAAATAAATCTTTAAATCTGGGATATGGTGGAGCCATTCAACAAGTTCCATAAGTGTGAGCGCCTCCGGGTATTGATGTAAATATTCCTGCTTAGTTTGGTGGAGCACTTTGAAAAAGGGAATGCCATGGGCAGTTATAATATGCCCATCTCTGGTTTTATTCAAATCAAGCTCAAGCACATTTGCTCCCCGCTCTATGCCAATTTCCAGCCCGGTAAGCTGATTATGGACAAAATTCTGGGTCTCTGAACAAGCATATCGCAATTTCGCCGTATTTCCGAATCCTCGATGAGATATACGAAAAAACTGGTTCCTCATTGTCAAAATATTATAATTAAATTCCCATTATTGTATGGGGCATTAATTCGAGCCTAAATATATTGTGTCTAGCGCGAATAAGCCTTATTAATTGACCATTAGAATCCTGAGACTTTCACGAGTCGATCTTCACCAAACCGGAATAAAACAGGCTCTAATTCTGTCCACGGTTCGCAGCACGAATTCCGCAGAAGCGGAATGAGTTGCTGAGGCAAAGTATACGCTTCAGAAGTAAACGGTACAAATAGCAAGAAACTTCTTCACAGAACCCGATACTACAATAGTTTAAACTTTTGCACAAACTACATATAGTCCTATAGTATTGACAGATCTCCTGGTCATTGGTATAATTTACAAATACTCTAATCTGGCATTAGCAGCCGGATTCATAGTAAAAGCACATTAATATCTACGGTTAAAGGAGGGCTGCGAATTGAGAAAACAATGCTTGTTTTTTCGATTTGCAGTCTTCCGTGTATAGCCCCCCGACTAGACAATTTCGGCAATGGCCGAGTGAAGATGTAAAAAAATAAGGAGATTCCGATGAAACACTCACTCTACACAACTGGCCCTTTCAGTTTTTACAAAAACAAAAGGGTAACCAAACTGTGGTTCGGCGATCAGATTTTTCTCGCCGAGCGATCTCTTCAAGAGGAATGCATGGAGGGAGATTATGAGGGGGATCTACCCATCCCAGATTGGGACCAGTGGCTTGCTCATGGCAAAGCGGTGAGCTACGCTCTATACGAGGCTACCGATATGTTTTTCACATTGTGGTTGGAATCAGACCCGTACAGATTTGCGATAAATGCCACTAGTCGTTACGGTGTCCCGGACGTTTACGTTAAAACTGAAGTTGATCTGTATAACTGGCAAACCCAAAAAGGCGTAGAGCCTGAAGATGTCACATTTGGAAGGCACATCCTCCATCAGATCACTGATCTACTGCCTATCGGGTTGAACTTCAGGAACTACACCGGCTGGTGCCGGTGGGGCGGGGTCTATGTTCAGGACCCCAACTTTACTGAATAACCGTAGATGACAGTTCTAGAGGATTGAGAACCAATCTCATCCTCTAGGG
>CAYMOO010000138.1:0-2771 GCA_964392185.1 uncultured Gammaproteobacteria bacterium | reverse complement strand
CCTGAATTACTTCATCTATCGTTCCAATGTCAATTCCCAGCTCAAGTGTTGACGTGCAACTTATACTGAAATTTGACACATCGCTACTTTTTGCAAAATGTTCAATATACTCCCGCAAGTCGCGTTCAATGGACGAGTGATGAGCAAAATAATTTTCATGGCCGTTTTCTCGCTTTGCTATACGTTTCAACTTGACCGCAATTTCCTCCACCCTTCCCCTTGTATTAGGAAAAATGAGTGATTTTGTAAATTGAGTTCTCTTATATATGTCCTCTATCAGCTCCGGTGGAATTTCTGTTGTGTCAGATTCGTAATAATGAAACTCAACGTGGGGTTCATTTAACGTCTTGTCCCTAAGGATTTTAGTACCGTCGGCATTACCAAAAAACAACTTGGGTTGCAAAAAATCTCCTAGTGTTGCAGAAAGACCTATATATCTAGGTTGTGTACTACTCATTTTCTGCAAGCGATATAACAATGATTGAAGCTGTATCCCTCGTTCCGTACCTAAAAAACTGTGTATTTCATCAATGATGACAAACTGTAAGCCTTGAAATAATGTTTTTGCGTCAAAGGGTTTATTGACCAATAATGCCTCGATAGATTCCGGAGTAATTAACAAAATCCCGTGCGGATCTTTGATTAGTTTCTTTTTTTCTGTAAGATTTGCTTCTCCATGCCATTTAGTGACCGGGATCTGCATATACAGACACAATTCCTCCACACGCTCAAACTGATCGTTTATAAGGGCAATAAGAGGCGAAATATACACAACCGGCACTCCTGGCTTCGACCAGTCGACGAGAGATAAAATCGGAAGAAAAGCTGCCTCAGTTTTTCCGGAAGCGGTTTTTGAGGAAAGGATGTAGTTATCCTTTGTGGTACTAATATACGAAATGGCACTTTCCTGAATGGGTCTAAAACTATCCCACCGCTTGTCATAGATGTATTTTTTTATTGGCTCGGCCAATAAATCAAGTGAACTCATAAAATTTCTACGTCAGCTTCCGGTTGCTGTTTCTCAATTTCTATGCTTTTCATAAACGTGCTTTTATCAACCTCAGGATTTTCTCTCAGAATAGACAAAAGGTTTAAATACTCTCTGATTACCTGCCGTGGTGTAAGGTACAAATCAGCTCCTGGCTTATTAAACATTTCCTCCATAAACGATCGAACGTTTGCGTCTGTTATAGGAGATTTTGTTTGATAATGAGCCTCAAAAATAGCTTGTAGTTTGGTGAGTAAAATATAAATGTCTTCATGCGTTAAAGGGTTGAGTACAATTACCGGCCCTGAAAAATCTCTAATCGTTGTTGTTTCATACGGATTAAACTCTAACCTTGATTTAAGTGCTGCATAGCCATAAAGACCTCTACGACTATCGGTTAAAAACTCTTTTGTTCCGGCAATATTGATAAACAAGTTGGAAATATGCCCTTGCATGCAGTCGTTGTAGATAGCTAGTATTTTTTCGTAGTTCTTATCACGTATATTTGACTGAGCCAGTTTGTATAAATTAATAGCTTCGTCAAAATTAATAACAAACCCTCTATATCCGATATGTACGAAAAACGTGCACAAATTTTTTAGCATATCGTAGTAATTTGCATCATCAATAATTTCCCGTACCCCTAAATCTGATCTGGCGTCTGTACGAGTTGTATACTCTCCTCGCAACCATCGTAGGGCACGTCTGGTAAGTTCAACATCTCCTAACATATACCCTTCATAATACTTAGCAATTACCAACCCAAATTCAAAGGAACCAACGCCTTGCAACTTATTGATGCTTTGCATAATCTCCTGCTTAACAAGCAGCGTGTAGGCTTCATTTCGTATCTGATCTAAGGGAATTGCGTGGTCTTTACTCACCTTTTCCATAATCTGTGTTACCCACTTTTCGATAATAATAGGCAGAGCGTTACCATCAGGTTTAGTTTTGATGGAAAGGTTATTAACTATTGCGGAATACGTTGTCACTGCTTTTCTGTTAGCATCATATAATCTGTGTACCGGAGTAAAATCAACCTCAGATACGACAAAATCCTGCTTTAAAGCAATCGATTTTAATAGAGTGAGCATAAAGCTTTTACCGCTACCGAAATCACCGATCCAGAACTTAACAGCACTACTGCCAGCCATTACTGTATTTATTGTATCGAGAATAGCTTGCGCTTCTTTATTTCTACCCACCATAATATGTTGAATACCAATAACGGGTACGACTCCTCCTCTTAATGCATTTAATAAAGTAGTGGTTTCACGAGTAGTATAAGTTGATGTTGTCATATTTGTATCTTTGAACGATAAGACTCACTTATAGTATATACATTATCTTCTTCAAGTATGAGTATATCTTCATATACTTCATAAAATAATTCATTAATTTCATTTATAAGAATAGTAGGAAAAATATGATTTTGTTGGCTAAAATCATCAATATATTCACGTCGCAACTTATAATTTTGCGATATAAATTGCTGGATAAATTTTTTGTGTAAGTCAGAAAATGTAAGCGTATCTACTTGTGTTTGAGCGTTATTAAATACATCATTTATACTACTGAACTTATTTATTGGTAGAGAATCGTCATCTGTTGATAAAATTTTATTTATTTCAGTTGTCATCAATCGATCCATCTCACGTTTTTGTTCGACAATTTCTGGGTTAATAATAATCTCTTTCCTCTTCTCTGTAAAGATATCTTTAATTTTCAAGCGTAATTCTGAGAGTGATAAATTTAAAGATAGATTATTTAATTCATTATTTTT
>CAYMOO010000137.1:0-2806 GCA_964392185.1 uncultured Gammaproteobacteria bacterium | reverse complement strand
ATTACCCCGTGCGACTCCTTTTTTCAACAAGCGTACAGCAACTGAAAAATGTTTCGCACCTGCGAACCGCCGCTTACACAATTTTAGGATTGTATTATTACGTGCTCGCATACGATACAAAAACCGATGAGGCGGTCATAGTTTTCGCCCAGTTAAAACGTCTGGCGAACATATTGGTTGATGCCTATCATGCAAACAAATCAGATGGCTGGGATTGGTTTGAAAAAATGGCGAGCTACGACAACTTCCGCTTACCCCAAGCTTTATTCGCCGCATATATGGTAACCGGGGAAGAAACATATAAAGAAATCGCGGTTGCCACCTTACATTTTATTACCAACTGCAACTACGATAAACAAAAAGAGTGTTTCGACTTTATCGGACACGACGGTTGGTATAAAAAAGGTGGAATAAAAGCTGTGTTCGATCAGCAACCATTGGAAGCTGCAGCGGCCGTTGACACATACATATTTGCCGCTCGGGCACTCAAAAACAAAATATATCTTGCAAAGGCTACCGAAAGCTTCGAATGGTATTTCGGAAAAAACCGAAACAATCGGTCCATGTACGACGAAAAGACAAAAGGAGTTTTCGATGGACTAATTCCAACGGGCGTAAATGCGAATGAAGGTGCAGAATCAATTATATGTTTTTTGATCGCTCAGTCTACTATTCAGCATTACATCTCTGACAAAAAAATCACGCAAATCTAATATAGTTATCTAAGTAACGTGCGGCCATTTTTTCGCGTGAAAATCGATCTCGCGCAAGCTGTCTGCATTTAGAACTCGGTATTAGGTAAAGCTCTCCAATACGCTCGCAAGCCTCATCGACATCCCGAACAATTATTCCGAGATTTTTATCGTATATTAATTCCGGCAACGAACCCATCACGCTTCCTATTACCGGAACACCCGACGCTATTGCGTCAATAAGCGACAATGGGCATGGATCGTTCCATTCTGCCATCAACACTAGTGCAAGCGCATCTGTTAACAAACTTGATAAATGGAAATAATCTAATGCGCCCACATATTGTATCAATATGCCATCAACATCAGGTTGGACATAATCTTCGTAAAACTTTTTATCGGTAATAATGCCGGCAATTTTAAGCGGTATCTTTGTTTTTTTAGCAATTTTAATAGCCGATAAAATACCTTTTTCTTTTACAATGCGCCCGGAAAAAACAAGGTAGAGATTTTTGTTGTTTTTTTCAGTATACCGATCGAAATCAACTCCATTATAAACATTATCAACATAGTTTAAGGTTGGATAAAATTTACGTTCGGCGTATGACAATGAGAGATAATTCTTATCCTTAAGCAATTGGTAATACTCATGATTGTTTTCTTCCGATGCGGCACCGTGGAGCGTTGTGATTATAGGAGTTTTTATAAGCTCCGCATACAGTACCGGATGTATGTTGAGATTGTTGTGGATGATATCAACGTTTCGGGATTTTTTTAATGCGTGCATTATATGAATTGAGGTGAGCGCAGATTGATCTGAAATATTCTGATGTTCCAACGATTCTTCGATGATATATTCAAGCTTAGCTGAAGTACGCGCTGTTTTCGCCGCATATATCGTCACATCAACCCCCATCCTCACTAAAACTTCAGAAAGATTATAGGTGACCAATTCCCAGGGTCCATACGATTGGGGTGGAAAATCGTGAGCTATGGGACACAGTATTCCTACTTTTGGATATTTATTCATGGCATTCAAAATAACGCCATTATTTCGGCTTTATCAACCATCGCAACACCAATCGACTGGTCAGCTGCGCCATAATATACATAATATTGATTGTTTTTCTCAATTGCGCCACAGGTGAAAACGACATTGTTGATATAACCCGTCTTCTCATAATTGGTTAACGGCTCCAGTATCGGTTCTGGCGAACGATATAGTATTTTGGTTGGATTTTCTAACTCAAGAAACATAATTCCCAACCGGTATACATTTTCCTTATCTACTCCATGATAAAACAGCAACCAGCCTTTTTCGGTTTCGATAGGCGGTGCTCCTATTCCCGTTCTCTTGCAATCCCATAATCCATCCCGTTCTTCAAAGACAAATGTCCGCTCTCTCCACCCCGTGAGGTTGGTCGACTTGGCAAAATATGTTTTCCCCACGCCTTCCCTATATAAAATCCAGTACTCGCCATTTATTTTTTTAGGGAAAAGGCTGGAATTTTTTCCGGACAGGTTGGGTATTATAACGTCGTAGTCCTTGAATGTTATAAAGTCCTGTGTTGTCGAAAGAGCGATCATTGGCTTTTTGGCGATTTGTTCTTTCCAGCTACGATCTATTTCCGCGTCGAGGTCTTCCGACACGGCAGTATACGTAAGGTAATATGTACCTTCAATTTTTACTACCCGCGGATCTTCAATGCCTAGAGATTCTTGAGGGTGTCCATAGCCATAATAAAGGGGTTCCGGCCTACGCACAAAATCGATACCGTCACGACTAATCGCCAGACCCAACCGCGAATATAAGTCGTCTCTTCCCATTGCCCGGTAAATAAGATAAACGTTCTCGCCGACCATAATGGCGCCTGGGTTGAATACAAGTAGGTTTTCCCAGGGTAATTGGGAGGGTGTTAAGATAGGATTTTTATCCGAACGCTGGAGTCTGAGCATTCTCGTTAATTTTCTTTTCTTCTGCGTATCAATTTCCTCATACTACCATGCATCTTTTTTTTAATAACCGAACGTTTGCGCTTTACAGATTTTTTTATTTTTTTTGCCATATAACTCCACTTCTTAACATCTCAATCTTAACAGGTTCACCGCATGAA
>CAYMOO010000136.1:1622-2873 GCA_964392185.1 uncultured Gammaproteobacteria bacterium | reverse complement strand
AGTCATGAGGATATTAGCGGGTATAAATGAAATGACACCCTCGAACAAGCCCAAAACGGTTACAACAAATGCGGTGAATCTATAAGATCGAGAAAAAGAAATATCTGAGGAATATGTCTTAACAACAAAATAATGAACTACAAATGCAATTAACAAAAACATAAATAATCCAAAAATCATACCACCCATAAGTAGCAATAATGGAGAAATAATGATCAGAAAACTGACAAATCTGATGATTTTGCCACCTTTATTTATCTCCTTAACCTTCGACAAAAGCATTTGCTGGGTGATTTTTATATCTGATACCGATGAGAGCGATGTGATTTTAACTTCGTTATCGTTGTAATACACAAGATTTCTTTGCGTAAGAAGTGCCATTGTCTGGTATCTCTCGAAGTCTTCTGCCTTACCTTGGGTGTCTATAGTAAGTAGTCGAACCTTGGAGATGGAATGATCGTCTTTTTTTCCTACTAAAGCGGTAAAATCCTCAAGTTTCTGTTTATCGAGGGTAAGATAGTAAGGCTCCGTCACATTGGTGGAAACCACACCATTTTTTATACTCACCTCTAGCTTCTCCGGATAAATATCGGTAATTAATCTGCTGACTCTTGACTCTATTTTCTGCACAAAAGGATAAACTGTACCCAATAACAATATGCTCAATGAAATCACTCCAAAAATACATGATAAGAAAGCGAGTAAAAAGAGATTCGGCTTCCTCGATCCGGTCAGAATATCTGCCGCGTAGTCGATTCCGAATATACGTCGTGATGATGAGGATACATCTTGAATAACTGATGGAGCTTCTCTATGGACTGTCGCAGCAAATTCTTTTAAATCTTCCGATGGCATTAAATACATTAAAGAACATGCCGGGAGATTTGTCAATGATACTATTACTTTTTAAGTGCCATGAAAATTGCTTTCGTTATTGTCTCCGGGTTGCTGTCGACCTTTACTATATAAGTTGCGGGGTGAAATGACTTAACTTCCTTGGCGATCGGATCGTCATGGCCAATATTAGTGAGCACGACAACCGGGATATCTTTGCATTTTGGATCTTTTTTAAGCTCTTCCAACACCGAAACACCATCACGCTTGGGAAGCAAAATATCCAACAATATTGCATCTGGCTTGTCGGCTAAAGCCATTTGCAGGCCGGCTTCACCGTCGTTAGCTGTCAAAGTTTCCATACCGGCTTTTTTCAGCATATCATCACAAGCTTTTGCCAATATACGATCATCTTCT
>CAYMOO010000136.1:0-1612 GCA_964392185.1 uncultured Gammaproteobacteria bacterium | reverse complement strand
TAGCCATATGTTATTTGTTGAAAAACTTGGTAATTTTTTCGGAAATCATTTTGGGATTATTATCTACCTTCAGAAGATACATCGTCGGTTTGCCGGCAGTTAACGCATCCATATCGGCTTCATTTGGACTGCTGTTTGATAATATGACTACGGCCGCTTTACTTCCCCATGAGTCTTGTCTCAATTCTGTCAATACCGAAGTTCCGTCACGCTTCGGCAACATAATATCAAGAATAATCATATCTGGATGTTCTTTAAGTGCTTTGGCCAATCCTTCTTCACCATCAAATGCAGTAATGACGGTGTAGCCGTCGTTCTGGAGTTTTGTTTCATAAATCCTTGATAGTACTCTATCATCTTCAATCAAAAGAATGGTGCGCATAAAATATAAATGATTATACAACAGCTCAAGATCCAGTGAAGTGATCAAACACCTATCGAAAATTTTATTTCTATTGGAAGTGATTAAAGCAAATTCATACCAACGGAAGGATCCATGGGAAAATCCGGATGAAGTCGGTTCCACTCTTCGACTTCAGCTAAACGAGCCGCATTCTCAGCAGCCAATACATCATCGCTTAAAATTTTAAGCACAGCAAAGGGTAAATTGCCCTCAGCAACTGCCCTAAGATAAGCATCTTGAGCATCAGATCTTTCTTTCTGCAGTTGTATTAGTGGTTTAGATTGTTCCGTCATTTCAAAATTATATAAAAAAAATATCCGATTTCAACTCCGTTCGAATTTTATATTAAATAGGTATTCGGAAGTAGGCACCCCATTGATTGTGCCCACAAGAAAAGATATCATTAAATGATGAAACTCCCAAAAGAGCTGACGACCGTTACCTCTACATCAAAAACCTTGGCACTAATTATGCTTATCAGCTTACCTGCCTTAGGTTTTATTTATGGAAAAAATTATCAAAAAAATATACAAGATGCTCAAATCATCAGAAAAAACGATTCCGAGTTATTCAACCAAACAAATGTCCTTTCGCCTACCCCCTCTCCGATTCAAGAAGCGAATTGGCTTTTATTCAAAAACGATGAGCTGGGGATAAGTTTTGAATATCCCAAAGAATGGCATGAACCGTCGGTTACTAAAGAAAATACAAAAACAGTAATCGAATTCAGAGACGGCCAAGAAACACAAGACAACACTATAGCTCCAAAGTTTACAATTACCAAACAAACAAGTTATCGTAAAGCTGACCTGAGCTTAAGAGAATACATCGAACAATCAACCCCACCAGATAAAACCTTGGAACAATATGAAGCCGTATACGACTACAGCGGGCCTCCAACCAGCCCACAACTAGTCGGAAAAATCTATACGCATACCGCGCGTTCAGGTATGGGCAACTGGATTACCGAGGCCTTTCTGGCTCAAAATATGGGCTCACCCCTTATCACAACATTGTATTTCCGGTACGATAATGTGCGCTCTTCTGATGAAAGGATACCCCCAATGGACCCGGTATTCGAACACATACTTCAAACACTTGCGGTTGTTTCCTATCAGGGAAAATAATACTTAAGAAGATTATCTCGGGCGGAGGGGTACCGTAACAAATCTGGCACCTACGCTAAGCACTTCTCATTGACAGAACGGA
>CAYMOO010000135.1:0-3040 GCA_964392185.1 uncultured Gammaproteobacteria bacterium | reverse complement strand
CCATTTGAAGATATAGTCTTCCAGCTGGTTCAAATTATTCTGGAGCTTCTCCACAATCAAAAGGTTATTCCCATAGCCGCAAGGAGTACGATTATCGCAACCCACACCCATAATGGGAGAAAGAGGGCTTTAATTTCGGTTTTTTGAGTCTTCAGATGATAAATCCATACCAAGGTTACCAGCCCGCCGGCGATTATGTAAAGCTGGTCGGATACCCTGACAATCTCTGCGATCAGGTCGGCCAGGATTATTGGCAGTATTCCATAAAAAAGTATCAAAAGCGGGCCAAGTAGGGGGATCTTCATGATTTTCAGGAGGGTTTTGCTGTGCGTTTTTAGCGCTACCGGTATAAGGTGCATAACAGTAATATACTAATTTAGATGGTATGAATCAATATTGCTCATAATTGCAATCGGTAGAAGCCAAAATCTATTTAAACAACCCGGTTATTTGAAATAACCTATAGTATTTGATATAATATCCCTATCGTATTCGGCCTTATTCCTTGAGGAGGTAAAAAATGAACGCCGAAGGATTGAAACTTATCGGTTCTTTTAAAACCCTGAACTCAACATACGCGCTGTTGCAGACTGGAGACGCGCTTTACGCGCTTCATACCAATCGTCTGCGGCTAGAAAGAGTTACGGGGTGGTTCCAGCAGTCAGTCTCACTGAAAGAACAAAAGCTGTTGCAGCCTTTTGATGTCTTGCAGCCAGAGCTGTATGCTTGGGGCCTTTGGGTCGCCCTATGGGGTGACGGAGGTCAAAGCTCGGATATAATGAGAATTGAACTCCTCACGCCGTAGGCGTCTGTCAAGGCTGGTGGTTTGTCTACACCAGCCTTAATTCATTTTAAAGCACACCTGTATTACACGTAATTATATACTATAGGTTGCTATTATCTTCTATTTTTGTTAATATATAGTCTACATTTATAAGTACAATCGGAAATAGCTTCCTTTTTAACTTAAAAATGTATTTTTCGTATTTGTTGCACATTTATAAGTGAAGTTTGGAGAAGTGGTGGGGAGAGAGAGGAAAGTTTTTCCTTTCTCTTTCCCCCACTTCAATATTAAGCTATTCAATAAGGAGAAACTCATGAGTCTGATTGAAACGTTGAAGCTGACATTCATCCGTGTTGTCGGTGAAATCTCAACGACCGCAGCGCAGATTGCACAAGATGTCGGTGTTGAGCTCAGTATCACAAAAGTCGACTTATTTGCCGAAGAGTCAAGAGCGCTTTTTGTGTTGGAAGGCAAGAATTGGGTTAATCATCAAGTTCGGGAACAATGCGAATTACGCTATGTGCCTGAAATTGATATTTGCCGTTTTTGTCTCTATGTAGAAGGAGATAGTATGGCAAGTCGAACTATACTCAACGGTCAATTAGTGTTTGATCATCTGGTTGGCCAAAACGCCGATGATGCGGCGCGTTCAATATTAGCTTATGCCTACGGCAGAAAACTGCCGGAGCAAAGCTAAACTTCACTTTTGATGGGGCAATTCGACCTCGACGCGAGGGACATGACTTCTATATGAAGTGTCCCGATTCGTGTCGAGGTCATGTCTTTTATATATCAATAGAAATATTTTTATAAGGAGTATTTAATTGTTGTATTCCCCTCTTTTTCTTCGACTGAAGCTATAGTAATTCTTCCAACTTCCGCAGTATTTCGCACCTGTGTTCCGCCATCGGCAACGGCTCCAACCGATTCCAGCCGGAGAGTGCGCAGGGGCTTGTTGGTTGGTAATCCTGGTTGTAAGTACAAAGCTTCTTTTTTTAGATCTTCGTATGGTTGAAACAACCAGGAGAATTGCAAATTTTTACTAACCAACTCATTTGATTTATCTTCCAATTCTTGCTTAATATCTTTTCCCAATATACCCCGATAAACAATATAAGGTTTTTTCCCATGATCGCCTTTTTGGGGCGTAAGGAGTGAGGGGGAGTATCCAAGCTGGTACAGGGCAAAATCCACTACATGGCCCGCCGAGTGAAGCCGCATGTGTTTGTAGCGTCTTTCCCAGTTTATTTCTCCGTGTACCGTAAGGCTGTTTGCCGGTAAAGCTGGGGAATTTACATAATGCCAAATTTCGCCGTCTTTTATCATTACCTGATATACATCTCCGGCCCAGGTGGGTGATGTCAATTTGCCCTGATCTGTCGGCTGACCGCCGCCCATCGGGTAAAAGACCGTTTTATCTAGAAGTAGCCGGTATCTGCCGTTACTCTCCGGAATTGCCTCGAGAATAGAGGCGTCCATTTCTTTCAGGTAGGAATCGTCAAGGTATAGCGGCATGGTTTTCATGCGAATATCATACCACGTTGGGATATTTTAGAGGACAGCTTGACTACTATAGGATATAGTATTATACTATAAGCATATACCTTTTTTGGTATATATTGTTATCTGATCATGAATTTTAGCCATGCTTTAATATCAAGATCAGATAGCGCACCTTAAAATGAGAGGTTAGGTAAAAGTATCCTTCACCGGTTGTTTATACGGCTGCTTATAGGAGATTATGTCTCTTATAATGAGCCGTATAAAACAATGTGAAAGGATACTGTCATGCGCAAACAAATCAACCGGTCAACTCGTGTTTTTGTGATTCTGTTGTCAATCGCCCTTTTTATGCCGCCGGCACCGCCGGAACGACCACATTGGTCCATCGTAGTTAAAATGTTGAGTCAGGATGATTCTTCTATTGAACTACAATTCAACGTGATTCAGGTTGTCGATGAAGATCCTAAGGCTTCTTTGGGTCATGATTGGAAAGATGATGGGCACACCCTGACAACCATAGGAGTTGCTCCGAATAACGAACGAGCAAACAAATGGCTAGGAAAGTTTGCCTATGAAGAGGCCGTGCAAGCGGCCGATTCGTATGCCCGGGAAGCAAACGAGAACCCGAGCAAATGGGCAGGGCATGTCATCAGGGTCGAAGGCCCGAATTTCGTATTCGAGCTGAAGCCTTGACGGCTGGAAGGAGAGAGCATGAGCCTAACCTCTCTTCTTCACCTTGAAAATAATATATAT
>CAYMOO010000134.1:0-3094 GCA_964392185.1 uncultured Gammaproteobacteria bacterium | reverse complement strand
TGTCCGCGGCATTATCGTCAATCAACCAGCAGTTGGAGCGCATATAGTAAAGGAGCAACTGTTCTAAATGGATATTACTATAAGTAATTTAATATAACCACATAATTCAAACATACATCTATTTAATTTTATCGTATTTGATATATTTACATTTATATGGGATAATATGATTCCATATGCCTGAACGTAAGAAAGTTCCTCAAACTACAATCACAATCTTTCCTGAAAGACGTGATATTGCAGAATGGTTTCAAAATACCTTAAATGGCGAAGGTGGACCAGATGCTGTAATTGATCGTGCAATGTGCGGACAGCATGGTTTTAATCCTGCCTTACTACATGATATGCCAAATCCAGATAATAGAGTTGAAATTTTCAGAGGAAACGGCTTAGATACATATAGTTACGATAGAAATGCAGGAGGAAGGAATATAAACTATATGAGCACTACTCTCAGTATCGACGAAGCAGATTCTACACAAGATATGGCAATACCAATTGCTTTTACTCAACAAACAAGAGCTTTATTATTAACTGATGATAGGGAACGGCAATATAGCGGATACACAGAATATAATCATTCATATTGGGGACCTACAGATAGCAATAAGCGTCAACACAGATTAGAGCAAGAGATTGCCGTGGCAGAGCTTCCGGCAAGTGTTAGCCCTACTCTGAAACACATTTCAGTTCACCGTATAGCTCTCAATGGAGTTGGTGACATGATATTTGGTGAATTAATTATGCAAAATAGAGAAGTAACAAATAAACTGGGTATAAGTACTCCCAATAATGGTCCGGTTTTTTTAGTCTTTTTGCCGGATAGAGTTTTGGCGACCACATACGGGCCGGGGAACGAAGTATTGGCTGAAATGTCATACCAAGTGTTGGATTCAGTTGGTATTCGTGCTCGATTTACAAATGATACGGATAAAGCAAAACTCAGCATTGGCGCAGGTAATCTTTCTATAGTTTTACAATTAGGAAAAAAACTAAAACCGGATTACGCTGCAAAATTATTTTCTCCAGAAGAAGAGTGGATTACTGATAGTGGAATCTCAGTATCGAAATATCCTCAAGAGGCATTGAACTAAAACGTTTGTCATTTATCTTTCAGATTCCTCTTACCTAACTATTACCGCGCTTATTCTTCCTTATTACACGCTCCTTGTAGGATAGAAATATGAATGAAAATTTAAATATCTTCATACGAAAGGAGGTGAAAACCATGATAAAACAACTTGTTATACTATTTGCTCTTGTCGCGTCGGTTGCGGCAGGCGGAAGTGTATTGGCGCAAACTATGACGCCAACTACAACAACAACTCCACGAGCCACGGCTACACCGACAACTTCGGTACCCCAAGGCGCACCGAATACCGGCTTTGGAACAGTTCGCTAACAAACCACTAATCTGATACCAGGTACCAGTGAGTGCCTGGTAGTTATCAAGTACTTTTTATGAGAAAAATTTTTTATGGAGTAACAATTATTGCTGGTATCCTTTTTGGTATCTATGCTGCGAATTTTATAAAACTACCTTCTCAGTCTGCCGTACTTCCGGCATCAACTGTCCGCGTTATTCATTCTCCGACACCAATACCTACTTCAGAAACAGTATTCTATCGTCCAGTCACATTGCGCATTCCCAAATTGAATATCGAAACTCATGTCGAAGAAGTCGGCCAGGATAAAAAGGGAAACATGGACGTGCCGAAGAAAGCTGAAAATGTCGGATGGTACAGTTTGGGAGTTATGCCCGGCCAAAAAGGAAATGCGGTAATTGCCGGACACTTAGATACTCAAACAGGAGCGCCGGCTGTTTTCTATAAATTATCGACTCTTGAACCAGGTGATACGATAGAAGTAGTCGATATATATAATAATACATTAGTGTTTACCGTCCAAAAAAAAGAAGCATACCCAACCGATGATTTTCCGCTTCAGACTGTTTTTGGAGAAAGTTCCGCGCCGATGTTAAATCTCATCACTTGTGACGGCACCTTTAATCAGTCGCGGAAGTTATATTCACAGAGGCTGGTGATTTTTAGCAAACTGAATCCTTTATAATAACCACATGGAACTTATTGTTGATCTTCATATCCACTCTCACTATTCCCGAGCGACCAGTAAAGATTCTACCCTCGAAGGTTTATATCGGTGGGGAAAAATAAAAGGAATAAATATAATCGGAACGGGCGACTTTACTCACCCCATGTGGTTTGCCGAACTAAAGGAAAAACTTGAGCCAGCCGAGCCGGGGTTGTTTCGTCTTCGTGAAGATCTTGCCAAACCAATCGATGCCTCCCTTCCGGAATCTGTCCGAAACAATCTTATGCGGTTTATTCTTACTGTTGAAATCAGCACCATTTATTCTAAAACCGGAAAAGTCCGTAAGCTGCATAATCTTGTTATTGCACCTTCTTTTGAAACAGCAGCAGCACTTAACTCGCAACTCGATCGCATCGGGAATTTAAAAGCCGACGGCCGGCCCATTTTGGGAATGGACAGCAAACGGCTTCTGCAGATGTGCTTGGATACCGACCGCAGATCACTTTTTATTCCCGCACATATCTGGACGCCGTGGTTTGCGATGTTCGGATCAAAGTCGGGATTCAACAGTATTGAAGAAGCCTTTGAAGAATTGGCTTCCGAGATTCGCGCCATAGAAACCGGGTTGTCTTCGGATCCGTTTATGAACTGGAGATTAAAAGAACTTCAGAATGTCGCAATTATTTCAAACTCCGATGCTCATTCACCACAGAAGTTGGGGCGAGAAGCAACAATAATCAAAATATCAAATGAAAGCATTCGTCATCCCGAACTTGTTTCGGGATCCATTAAATCTTCAACTTCTAATGAATATCGTATGGATTCCCGATCCGAAATTCCAGCTCACGCCGGAAATCGGTCGAGAATGACTAAGGGATTATCATATGATTCTATAATCGATGCTATCAGGACGAATGACGAAAGACTCGCAGGAACTATCGAATTTTTTCCACAGGAAGGTAAGTACCACTTCGATGGACATCGTGCTTGTAATGTCAAATTTACCCCTCAAGATACAAAAAAGCATAATGGAATTTGTCCG
>CAYMOO010000133.1:0-3111 GCA_964392185.1 uncultured Gammaproteobacteria bacterium | reverse complement strand
GTAGGAGTATAAATAAAGAAAATTGCCTATTAAAAAAGAAATAACTCCAAAATAATATATTTGGGCCGGAAAAAAAGATTCGATTAAAGGCCCGAACAACGGTCTAAATACGAAATAAGTCAGAGTAACGATCCATAATAATGGGTTAACAAGAACCGTGAATATTTTTCCGCCCACTGTGAGTTGAAAAATAATGAAACCATATAAACCCATCTGTTTGGCTGTGAGAGACGGATTACGCATTTGTACAAAATAGGTCTGCATGTAGCCTTTTATCCAGCGGGATCGTTGGTTTATCCAATTGAAAACACGGCTATTGGCTTCTTCGAGTGTTGTTGAATGAATAATTCTAGTTTGGAGTTTATTTTTGAATAATCTAATGCCCAAATCGCAATCTTCTGTAACATTGAATACATCCCAACCGCCGATTTTTCTTAGAGCTTCGGTGATGAAATGATTCGATGTGCCACCAAGAGGTATTGGAGCGTCCAGTTCTTGTAGTCCTGGCAAAATCAGATCAAACCAAAGGGAATATTCCGCGGTAAACAATCGCGTGAGGATATTTTGTCTAGGATTGAAATAATTGAGCTTTGCTTGTAGGCAAACCACATTCTCAGGAGCATGGTTAAAAGCACCTACCGCTTTGAGTAATTGTTTTGGTTCCGGTATGTCCTCCGCATCATATATAACCGTGTACTTTCCTTTTGCATGTGTAAGGCCAAAATTACACGCCTTTGGTTTTGTTTTTGGTCGTGATTCCGGCACGATTAAAGCTTGAAAATATTCGGGAAGCTGAAATTTTTGTACTTCCTCAATTGTTTTTTTATCATTTTCTTCGAGCAGTAATAAAACTTGCAGCTTATCTTTCGGGTACTCAAGACTTTGCATCGCTTCGATAAACTGGGGAATTACTTGCCATTCTTTGTACAAGGGGCAAAGGACAGTATATAGTGGTAGATCGGATGTAACCGCTGCTATTTTGGGTGTTTTGCTTGAGGTGTAATTTCTGACACCAAGGCGCATTACATAAATACTGAAAATTAAGTCCAGCATGTATACCAAACTGAGGACTCCGACTATTACTATAATAGTAGTGTGCCAGTTTAATAAAAGGGCAATTAGAAGTGCAAATACAATATCCATAATTACGATCTTTTGAGTCAAAGTAAAATTCAGGAAAGCCGACTGCGAATGATGGAGCGACATATAAGTCATATATTTTTTCCCTTGATAGTGTATGCCGTTGCCAACCTGCGCCCTGACAGAGTGGCTTAGAGGTATCGGGATTTCTTCTCTAAGTTTTAGAGCTAAAGCATTCACTCCGATTTCAAATGAACTTTTTAGAACATTTATTTTGGACTGCCCCGCCTTACGTTTAGAAAATTTTATTTCATGAGATCCGATTTTATAGCCGGCACTCCTTGCTTTTAAAAGGAACTCCATATCGAATGTCCAAGGGGTAGGATTTATCTTGATTCTGTTTATGATATCTTTTTGAAATATTTTTAGGCCCGACTGAACATCGCAAGAAAGGCCATGAAGAGCTTTGCAGAAGATAAAATTGAAACCCTTGCTCGTTATTTGTCTAATAATCGATTCTTCTCTTTCTCCACGGTCGGCAACCACGATGTCGTAGCCTTGGTACATCATTTTTACCATTTTCGGCAATGCTTCCGGTGGGTATTGTAAGTCGGCGTCGATCATTGCGATTTTGTCGTATGTGGCGTACTCTACTCCTTCCAGAATCGAATAAGACTTGCCTTTTTTCCCTTTTTTGCGATGGATACTAATTGGATAAAAAGGATATAGATCCTGTACCTTATTAAATGTATTATCTGTAGAATGATCGTCTATGAATAATATTTCGTATTTAATACCGGATAAATCCATTACCATATCTATGCGCCGGACTAGTTCTTCGATATTCCCCTCTTCATTATAAGTAGGGACTATGATCGATACTCCATTTTGCTGTATGTTTTCCATTAAGCAATATTAGATGGTCGAAAATATAAAAATATGTTAGAAATGTATGATCTATGTAAGAGACTTTTTTACTTGCTTATTTCTTACTTCAATATTGTTTGTTCATGAATGTAGCTCCATATATTTAGACCAGTGAATTAACAATTTTTTATTTTTGAAGGAGGTGAAAACATATGAGAATATTAATGATAGCTTTAGCAACAATGGCGTTTGTTTTTCAGCTATATGGTAATGGTCAAATATTAGCGCAAACAAATACACCGTCGCCCACAGTTACCATGACTATGACTCCGTCACCTACGGTAACACAACCTAACCAAGCTCCAAATACAGGGTACGGCGGCATGCGCTAAATATTCACACAGAAAAGTGCCTGGAAAAACCAGGTGCTTTTCCGTATGAAAATATATAGATATTTAGCATACATTTTTATCTTTATTGTCGGGGCATTTGCCGTTATCTCTATGCTATGCGTTAATAGGGATATAAACAAAGAAAGCGTTACTAAGGTCAGTACCGTACAAGAGTCGCCAAAAACGTCCACATCGAAAAATGACACGATTGTTCCGGCAAAACCTGCGCGACTCATAATACCTAAGATTGATATAGATACCGTAGTGGAGCATGTGGGGAATACGGAATCGGGAGCAATGGATGTGCCCGAAGATCCATGGCAAGTAGCCTGGTATGCTCTTGGATATGTACCGGGCACACAGGGAAATGCGGTTATTGCCGGACATTATGATACGAAAACGACCAAGGCTATTTTTTTTAATCTCAAAAAACTTATAAAAGGTGACGAAATTATCATAAGTGATGAAAAAAATCAGAAACTGCGTTTCATAGTTAAAAACATACAAACATACCCTGACAAAGATTTCCCCATCAGTATGGTCTTCGGTAGCTCGCAGAATCGAATCCTCAATCTTATTACGTGCAGTGGTTCTTTTGATACGAATATAAAAAGATATTCCGACCGTATCGTTGTAAGCGCTGAGTTTGTAGACAAAGTGTAATGTCTTACATTTTATTTACGTTTTTATAGTTTGATTTTGTTTATCGGAATTTAACATTAATTAATTAAAAATTTAAAAACCGGAGGTGATAACAATGACCGCTACAGAT
>CAYMOO010000132.1:0-3122 GCA_964392185.1 uncultured Gammaproteobacteria bacterium | reverse complement strand
TTGTAGATATTCCATTAGCTTTCAGTTTAGAAACCAGAAGTTGTTTGAAAGTATTATTTCCGATTTTAGCCATTAGACCTACGCGTAAACCCGCTTTTTTGACCGCTATCGCGACATTCGTCGCCCCGCCACCCAAACCTTCATGAAAAAAATCGACGAAATACTTACCACCGCAGGCCAATTTGAAATGATTGCTCGAAAGAGTTAGGGATTTACCACTAAAATAAAGATCGAGACTGACTGTACCTATGGAGATCAGGTCGTACATAAAATCATTATAACCATACTTTATCCACTTACTCAAGGACTATTTCTTCTATTTTCTGAACGGCACTAGGAATTCCGGCAACTAAAACATGGCTAAAACTTAAACCAGATACTTCTATGCGTTTTTCCAAGCCCCCCGCATATTTTATAAGAGCCCGGCCGGCAGCAATATCTACATATTTCGTTCCCAGTTCTCCCGTCAAAGAGATATAAGCACCCATATTCATAAGCCCGCCGGCAACCATGACGCAGCTCAGGGCACCCAAACCATAACCTCTGTCTCTATAAAAGGTGTCGATCAGTCGGGAAACTTTTGCCGTAACCCAGGCGGCATCTTTATGCCAGCCTTCATAGTGCTGTGATCTGTCGACCACAATCTGTATTTTATCTAATGATGTTCCATCTGGTACGACGCGGATAGACTTATTATTTCTCAAAGTTGGTTGTATATCGGAACCATAATATTCATTATCCGATAAATAATCATATACATAACCGAATAAGGGTTCGTTTTTGTACAAAAGCCCTACGGAAGTCGTAAAACCGGGTAACCCGGCTTTGAAGTATTTGGTGCCATCTATAGGGTCGATTAGCCAAACCATATCGGATTTTGCGCCGCTGACCGCGCCTTCCTCGCCATTCACGCTGGTGTCGGGAAAGTGACGATGAAGAAACTCTCGAATGGAGTTTTCTATCTGAGGATCGAAATTAGTTGTAAGATCTACACCATCTTTATTCAGCTTGAAATCAATCCCTTCGGGGTTCTTTACTGAAGCCAATATGTCTCCTTTAAACTTGTTCACGACATCACGTATGCCATTTTTAGCCAGATTGAAGTCAATCATATTAAAGAATATTTTTTGATACTACCGAGCCGGGCATACAATTCTTGTCGGCGCCAATTATTCTACCCGGCAATATTGTACTATTAGAACCCAGAAAGGCATTATCGGCAACAATAGCGCCAAATTTATCCCTGTTGGTGTCCAGCATCTTTCCTTCTTTATCTGCGATCTGGATTTTCTGCTTATCAAAGCGGGTGTTGGTGAAACAGGTACCATAGCTTGGGTTAACTCTGCTTTCCAGTATCGAATCTCCGATAAAGTTGTGATGCAGCATGCATTTTGGGCCGATGTAGCTACGCGTTACCTCGCTGCCGAATCCGATAACGGCTCCCGCTTCGACCACCGATTCGCGCACCAGGGCATTGTCGCCGACTATAGCACCTTCGCCTATATAGGCCGGACCTTTAATCGAGGCGTAATTAAATACTTTTGCCCCTGCTCCGATGTATACATTTCCTTCTATGCTTGCATTTTTGGAGATATAAGCCGATGGATGGATGATAGACTCTAACCTATGATGCAAGTAAATATCCATTACCTCGAGAATCTGAAAAGAATACTTGAGAGGACGCCAGTAGGAAGAGTACTCAAGAAGTCCGACGATATTTTTTTTCATTAAAGTGTTTAGCGCTTCCTCATAAACCGAGTCCGAATGGGATTTATTCGCTTCTATTTCCGCTATAAGATCGGATGGCTTACGGAAATAATCTACAACCAGCTTTACCACGTCGCTTGGTTTTTTGTCAGCGCCGGGTTTTTCTATCAAAGACACAGCTCGATTACCATCAACCCCAACATATCCGCCAGGAAAGTATCCTTCATATTTAAGTCCGGCGATTGTCGCATATGAATTTTCTGCTGCTGAGAGCAGATTGATAAACAGAGAATCATCTAAAGTATCGATTGCATTCATTATGATTACGGGTGAATCTTTGATTTCATCTCGAAAAAGCATGACGGCATCGGCCATGCCCAGCGCCTCGGGTTGCATTTTAGCCTCTACATTGACCCCTTGTTGTTTTAGCGAAAGCACGAAATCGATATTTTCTGGGTTGCAGACAACGAAAAAATTGCTTAGCCCGACCCTGCGCAGTTGATCTATCGAGTGATGGAGGAGTGGTTTGCCGAAAAGAGGCAGCATGGTTTTATTGATGGTCAACGGGAAAAACCTTTTGCCCACACCGCCGGCCAAAATCAGCACATTTGGTTTCATTAAGAAATTATACCATCGGCATGGGAAAGTTTTACGGAAGCTTATTTGTTAAAATAAACACATGCTAACTATTATCTGCGGAGAAGACTCGGCCTCATCCCGACGATATTTTCAGTCCATGCGACAAGAATATGCGAAAAAGGGATATGAACTTATAGATATAGCAAAAAATGAATTCGAAAATATTTCTATAAAAATACTGGAACATTCTTCATTATTTTTCGATCAAAGAGTCTTTTTTTCGGATAATTTGGTTAAATATCTCAAAAAAAATCGTTCAAAAGCAAAATTGAGTGAAATCGACAGTCTTGTTACCGATAAATCGGTTATCTGGCTTAACTGGGAAGAATTATCTACGCGCGAAATAACCAATCCTAAAAAAGCAATTTTTAAAGAATTCAAAATGCCTGAGTCGATATTCGTTTTTCTTGACTCACTTTATCCTGGCAATCTAAGAAAAACCTCAGATATCTTAAGCAAGATATCCGAAACTCTAGAAGAAGGATTTATCTTTGCCATGGTATGCCGGCATGTCCGCTCGCTACTTCTGGCTAAATCGAAACAGGGGGGCATGGCACTGCCTATCTGGCAGAAGGGTAGACTTATCCAGCAGGCAAATTATTGGGACGAGAGAAAACGTATAGGTGTTTACCGGGGTTTAGCGAAACTTGACAGTGCGATCAAAACGTCCGCCAACGCATTCGGGATCCTAAAATCGCTTGAAGTTTTGCTCATGCATTTCATATAATATGATACTGTAATACAAAATTAAAAATTAAAATTAATTATGCAGGTAA
>CAYMOO010000131.1:0-3136 GCA_964392185.1 uncultured Gammaproteobacteria bacterium | reverse complement strand
GTAAAAACTCGGCAAACTGGTCGATTTCTGCGGTAGTAGCAACTTTAAATGTGGCGCGAGCATATGCATCGGCGTTTTGGTTGTACCAATCTATAGTATCCCTAAAACCTTTGACTTTCATGCTGATATTTTATCAGGAAAACCGAGTGAAGTTAATTGAGTGAAGAAACCAAACTCAACATTCGCTCATATCTGCAAATACATCTCCTTAGTCCCGATCTCTTTGGTCAGGACGTAGGCGGAGAGGGAGGGATTCGAACCCCCGGTCCGGTTACCCGGACGACGGTTTAGTAAACCGTTGCTTTCGGCCACTCAGCCACCTCTCCTGGATTCTCAAGCATTATATCATTTACACGATACCGGGATACAAAAACCTTATTTTGCTCTTATTTTTTATTAACCATTTCAAGAGAGGTTCGGATATATTGAAAGGCCATAGCCAAAAGACGTGATTTGGACCTGCCATATTTACGATTCTTATAAAAAACTGGGACACGAACAATCGAATATCCTCTGATGGAAGCATAATGGAGAAGACGCAGGTGATACTCGCCATACCCACGATAAATATCTGAGATGGGCAACATCATCAGCTTATCTCTCCATATTGCATAATAGCCACTTGTAATATCTTGTATAGGGTAACGGAAAAAAATCTTCAGTAGTAAATTGAAAATGTATGTGGCCGTATACCGCAGCTTATTTTCCATACCACCGCCTTTAACGAACCTCGAAGCGACAGCCAAATCAGCCTTCTTGAGCGCTTCGACTAGATGGGGAAGAACGGACGGGTCGTGGTTGAAGTCGGCATCCATACCGATAATAATTTTCCCTTTTGCTTTACGCAAACCCAATAGTATAGAGTCGCCGAGGTCTGGTTTACCTTGGTGATAATATAAATAAATCCCTTTACTTTTCTTCACATATTCCTCTACTATCTCGCCGGTACCGTCAGGACTATTTTCGTCGACCACAATAATTTCATAAGAGTACTGCTTGAGAAAGGAAAGGATACTATCGAGTAAAAATGAAATATTACCCTTTTCCTTGAAGGTTGGTATTATTATGGAAACTTGTATAGACATTATTGCTTTTTCAAATATAAGAAGACTACATTCGGTATTCTGTATCAACTTCGAATACAACCGCTCCCTTGTTTTTATATATAGGAGTTAGAAATTTGTAATCTGCGAATTTCGTTCCAACCAAATTTTCAAAATGACTGTAGTATACATAATTAATATTATTATTTTTCAAAAATTGAATTGCTGCTTGTGAGGACATCTCACCTCTATAAAAATGGTTTACTAATTTTTCTCGGGAGTTAAAGTCAGGCGTCTGCAATGTATGGCCGATGTAAACCCGCTTACCGGTATAGGCCGGTATGACGTTTCCCATCATATAAGTGCTTAAAATGCCGTCTTTAGGCAAAGTACTTATAAATCCATAGGAATAATTATATTCTTCCGGAAGATAATACCAAGGATTATTTCTACCAGTTTCACGGATACGGCTTGAAAAAATAAAAACAGCCGACGGAAATGTCAACAGAATAAAAATTACCATAAAAATGACGCTTATCTTTTTGAATCTTCTTGATGAACGGATTTGAATTAATGTAACGGTTAATAAAATTGATAACGGATAAAAGAGGCCCCGCAAAAAAAACCGCGCAAACCCAAATGGCAGATATGAAAAAATAACACCGACTACGATCCACAAAATCATATACGTCTTACTTTCGTCTTTACGGTTAAAGGAAAAAAGACTAATAAGAAAAACGATTAAATACGCCCCATAACCCGATACGATTTGCAACAATGATAGCTTAGGCTGAACTTCATCTATCGCGGCGGCAAAATTTGAATGACTTAAATGTAGATAGTATAGATATGT
Source organism: uncultured Gammaproteobacteria bacterium (assembly GCA_964392185.1). Lineage (GTDB taxonomy): Bacteria > Patescibacteriota > Microgenomatia > UBA1406 > GWC2-37-13 > CAYYYG01. The sequence continues at coordinate 1,240 of CAYMOO010000131.1, read as the reverse complement.
CAAAATTCCGATTATTAGAGTATGCAATAGCAAACACATTAATTTCCAAAGCTTGTCCTCGTATGGGACAATCAAAATCTGAATGACATTTACTACGAAAAACATAAGCAGATAATAGGGATAAAAAAGAATGAGCAACAAACTTGCGATAAAAGATACAACCATATACTTCCGCGACGAATTACGCAGATACAAGTAGAAACTGAGCATACTGATAAAATACAAGAAGGTACCCACACCTTCATGTGGTCTCTGGAACGAGCTACGCATGGAAAAACTGGTGATGTATAAATCGGCAGATCGTACCGACGGAGGCATCATCCATCCAATTCCACGACCCAAAGCCGTCGAAAGCATTATTAAATAGACATATGGATTTTGCCTTTTAAGATGATATTTAGCGATTACATGCGAGGAGAGTTTGTATATAAAATATATAATAAAAAAAGGCACGATTATATTTAAAAGCTGGAAAAGAGTAAACGGATCAATATGAGGAAAGATCATACCGATCAACGTATACATGGGATAATACAACGCCTTACCTCCAATTTCGGTCGAATATAGATTCTCAAGCAAGAAGCCATGTTGTTGGCCGTATTTAATCGTCGAGACATACACATTTATATCCCATGGATCAAACCAAGACGCTTGTCCCGTGAAGAAAAAACCATCCGGGGTTGTAAAAGAAGCATAATAAAGGGGAAATTGTGATACAAATATCACGACTATATAAATCAGGAGAAACCACAATAATTTTCTGCGTATTTTCATATTAGAAATCGATGCTATACATATATCCTATTTTTGGTATAAAATACCTTTTTATTGTATAGTAAACAAGTTTGTCATGTATGGAAAATAATCACCTATCAATATAAAATAAATACATCTAAAAACTTCCATACCATCGATATCGTTATATTTTCCCAAACGACTAGCGTATGAATCGCAATCAAAAAAACAACCATAGCAAAAATCCGAATCTCATCACTATTGTGATACCGTACAAAAAAATGGTCGCCCTCCTAATCTTGCTCACTGTCTCATCCAGTCTCATATCATTAGCCACACCAAAAATTATCGCCCAGGCCATAGATATCTACAATAGCAAACATATTATCCCTACCAATCTTCTGACGGAATTAATTGCGGTCTCAATCGTGGTGTTCGTGCTAACATACTTACAGTCGGTAGTCCAGACATATACTTCCGAGATCGTGGCGCGAGATTTAAGACA
>CAYMOO010000130.1:0-3152 GCA_964392185.1 uncultured Gammaproteobacteria bacterium | reverse complement strand
GAAAAGAGGGTGGGGGTCTATACGAGTCAAAGCGACAATCGGGAAAACCACATGGGAAACATCCATTTTCCCCGATAAAAAAACAAATGCTTACCTTTTACCCATCAAGGCCGAGGTGCGGAAAAAAGAAAATATTTCCGCGGATCAGAAAATTACATTAGTACTAGAAATAAAAGTCTAGATAACAATTGAAAGTTATTTATCTTCGGGGAGTGCTTCAAACTCATTTCTTTTTGCATCCATCCATTCCTGCATTGATTTAGGGTCATTCATTGTTTCTTTCATTCGTTCCATAGCTTTCAAGTGTGCTTCATCTCCTTTTTGAAACATTTCGATGCCATGCTGTTGGCTGAGTTTTGCCATTTCATCAAAAGTTGCAGCATGAAATTCCATATCACAAGCGCCTGCTAACTGATCACATGTCATTGTTTTCATAGATTTTTCTCCTTTCCACAACATTATACATTATGTCAAGTTTTGTGAAGCTATAGTAGAAGAATGGGTTCTGTACGATTCGACCTTGGAGACTAAATAAAATCACCATATCACTTCACTTTAATCTGATACCATATAACCTATGACAACACTAAACCCCTGGATCAACTTCAACGGCAATGCCGAAGAAGCGTTTACGTTTTATAAATCGGTATTCGGTGGAGAGTTTGCGAAAGTAGTCCGTTTCAAAGATTTGGCAAGCGCCGAATTCCCCGTGCCGGCAAAAGAAGAAAATAAAATCATGTATATTGCCTTACCTATCGGCAAAGCTAATATGCTCATAGCCAATGATGTCCCGGAAGTCTTGGGGCGAGTAAATGAGCGGGAGAATCGAAGCAAGATTTTAGTAAATGCGGAAAGCAAGGAAGAGGCGGACAGATTATTCGCTGGTCTTTCGGCCGGCGGGGAAGTAGAAGGCGCAATGGGCGACAGTCCGTGGGGTTCATATGCGGGTATGTTCCGCGATAAATACGGCATCGAGTGGCTCATCGAATTTTCTCCTGCTAAATGAATTAGTCTATGAGGTCAAGTCGAGCAAAATATTCAGTTACTATGTTTTTTGTTTGGCCTGCCGTATAGATACCAGCCTGTTAATATCACTACTCCAAGAATAACTCCCAATACATTGGGTATGACAAGTGGCATGCTTTTCAATTCCAACCCATACAAAATCCAGATGAATGATCCAACCACCATTATTACGTATGTTAATGGAGCGATATCCGCAGCGCTTTTTGTCTGAAATATTTTTATCGCCTGGGGCAAGCTGCCCAAGCCCAAAAAAACACCGGACACTGTCGCCAAGCCTGCAAGTATTGTCATAAATTAAGTTTATCATTTAGAGAAGGTATCGGTAGGAGCTTGTGAGCCATCCTTTCTCCCCATCAAGCAATAATAGTCCCTTTTATCCTTCTCCAAACTCACAAATTCAAAATAGCGGTAATGGCGTTTTAGCAGCGATTTGTTGTATATTACATGAGGTACACCGGTCTCCTCACCTTTTGTAGGAATATATCCATGTTCCCAAATTTTTTTAGCAGTCTGGACCAGACAATATCTTATTTTGCCCTGTGATATTCTTCCTGGAAGTGTGATAAATATATATCCACTCGGTTTAAGCACTCTCCTCATCTCGTTTATTCCCCGGAGTACATCTTTTTCATATCCATGATTTAGAGTTTGAACGCTTATTATCGCGTCGAAAAAATTATCATTGTATGGTAATTTTTGAAATTCGCAGAGGTCAACGGGGATATTTAGTTTATTATCGTCCGATATTTTTTTAATAGTTTTAATAGCGACATCGGACACATCCGCACCCCATGCTTCAAATCCCATTTTGTGCAAAAAGAATAGATTATTGCCTAAGCCGCAGCCGAGGTCAAGTATTTTTGTTACGTTATTTTTTTTGAAGAAACGGGCTGTTTTCGCCATGAATTCATGGGGAGCTTTCAGGTCGTAGTATTCATAACCGTCGGGTTTTTCGAATATGCCGTTCCAGGCGGTTTTAGCCCGATCGGCGGCGGAGATCAACATCCTGATATTATATTCCTTTTTCCGATAAATATAAAACGGCCTTATTTACTAAGTTTGCGATAGGAGCTGAGCTGCTGAGTTGTGGCTTTCGCATCCTTTCCGTTATTTTGTACATCTTCTCTAAAAAATTTGATCACTGCCGGTAGGCTGGCGGCGATCGGGAGCGCCAAGAATGCTCCGATAATGCCAAACAATTCCGCGCCGATAACAACAGCCAAAAACCCAAGCGCCGGCGAAAGGTTGAGTGCTTTGTTATAAATAGTCGGGGCCAGGAAGGCGCTTTCTATTTGCTGATAAACTATATAGATTATCGCAACAAGTAGAGCCGTAAACGGAGAAACCGCAAAGGCTATTATAACGGCCGGTATCATCCCGATCGTCGAGCCGATAAGAGGCAACAAATCCATAAGGGCGGCAAATATAGCGAGCGGAGCGGCGAACGGAACTTTCAGCAAACTGAGCCCGATAAAAAGAATAATTCCGCAAATAAGCGAGATCAACAAATTTCCCCGTATATATTGGCCGTTCACTTCGCCAAGAACAACCAAAAGCTTTCTGATCTTTTTTTGTTTGTCTTTCGGAAAAATCGAAAGTAAGAGCGCCAACAATCTTTCCGAGTCGAAGATGAGGTAAAAAGTCAAAAACAATAAGGTCAATATTGAGGTTACGACACCGGTTATGACAGCCGTCGATTGCAATACATAACTGCCCGCATTTTGGGCATACTGAGCGAGGTTTACATTTTTTATCGATGGGGGTAGAAGGGGGGAGTCGTTGATGATTGTGTTGAGGGTTTTCAAAAGTCCAGGAAATTCCTGAGTAAAGGTGGGAATTATTGTTGCGCCCAAGATTATAAACGGCACCAGTAAAAGAATGACTACGATAAGCGTCGATATGAGTAGCGGTAAACGCATGTTTAACTTCTTAACGATCGGATAGAGGGCGGTTGCCAGCATGGTCGCAATAAGAAGGAGGACGAGAATCCTATATGTTTTCCAGACAAAAAGTATTATCAATACCAGCGCAGTTATACGCCCGAGTGCCTGCCAGCTTAAAGGATGTTCCGGTGTCTTCATATCTTGTTCCGCAGTATACCCTATAATCGGCGGATTAAGCAAACA
>CAYMOO010000129.1:0-3259 GCA_964392185.1 uncultured Gammaproteobacteria bacterium | reverse complement strand
GGAGCCAAAAATAGTCATGAGATTTTGGATAATATCCATAATTTTCGGTATAGTGGGTCTGACAATGGCTCTGTTAAAATAAAAACACACCTATGTCGAATGAAAATTTTTTTGAATTCAGCGAATATTATTTTGATGGACCAAATAGGACGGCCTTCTTTGATTATTCGATAAATATAGTAGGTAACGAAGCTCTAAAATTGAGGGAAAAACTTTATTTCCCCGAGCCGTTTCCAGTTAAAAAAACAATCGACTCTGAAGTTTTAGATAGAATTCTTTTTAATTTGCATCTAGTGTTGGGTATAAGCTACTGGAAGATGTATTGTCTGAAAAATCTGATAATAAAAACACATCAATTAACACAAGAACAGGCGAATTTTTGGAATGTAATTTATCGCAAAGGTCTCGGTGAATTTTTTTATAAGAACTCCATCGACTACAGAGATCTCAATATTTTTCCGGTCGGTCTTGAAAATATCCCGCCGGAAATTATCGATTTGCAAAGGATAAAAAAAAGAGCGTTAGTGGGTATCGGTGGTGGTAAAGATTCGGCCGTAGCCATCGAAATACTCAAAAAGAAGAGTATCGAGACAAAAGGATTTTATGTGGCTACTGATGGCAGACATGGAGCTGAAGAGGAGATTGTGCAGGTTGCTGATATTAACTATATGAGGGTTGAGAGATCGCTCGATCCTCAGTTGCTGAGTTTGGCACGAACAGGAAAGATTCCAAGTGGACATGTTCCGGTCTCCGCATTGTATGCTTTTGTCGGAGTGCTACTAGGTGTTCTTTACGATTACGATCATGTGGTAACTGGCAATGAAAGAAGTGCCGACTACGGGAACGTAATATATTTGGGTGAAGTGATAAACCACCAATGGAGCAAATCGTCCGAATTTGAAAATATGTTTAATAAATACGTCGGCAAATTCATAACTCCAAGCGTAAAGTACGGTTCGATATTAAGAGAATATTCTGAGTTGAAAATAGTCGAGATGTTTACTAAATATCCAAATTATTTTCCAGTATTTTCAAGTTGTAACAATGTCTCGGAGCCAGGTAAAAAATCAGTGAAAAAGTGGTGTGGTTCATGTGCTAAGTGCGCCTTTGTCTTTGCTTGCTTATCTGCTTTTTTACCAAAAGAAACACTAATGAATATATTTGGTAAAAATATATTCTCTGACTATGAGATGGTCCCAATGTTTAAAAGGCTGCTTGGAATATATGGCACCAAGCCATTTGATTGTGTCGGTACGCCTGAGGAGGTAAAAGTGGCTCTAAATATGGCATCGAAGACTGGTTCTTATGATAACGATCCGGTTATTGACATGTTTAAAAAAGAAATTGTAAATGTTTCCCGGAACATAGACGATTTGGAAAAGTCGGTCATGAAGTCACAATCCTCCACACATCCTTTTTCATTATAATTATTTTATGAATCTTCAATCGTTAGAAGGCAAAAAAATCCTTATAGTAGGGTACGGAAAAGAAGGGCACGCGTCCGAAGCGTTTCTTAGAAATGTACTTAAAAATCCTACAATAACTATGGCCGATGCCCAACAGGGTCCGGATTATCTGGATAGACAGAGAGAATACGATATTGCTATAAAATCTCCCGGTATAAAAAAAGAGCTTGTTAGTATACCTTACTTAACTGCCACCAATATATTTTTTTCATTGGTAAACAAACGTAATATTATTGGAGTCACCGGATCTAAAGGAAAGAGTACGACTAGCTCATTAATTCATCAAATACTACTTTCGGCGGGTAAAAAATCACATTTGGTAGGTAATATCGGCAAACCTATGTTGTCTGAGCTTATGCACCCCATCGGCACCGATGACGTTTTTGTGTGCGAATTATCTAGTTACCAGTTATGCGATATTGAGTACTCTCCGCATATCGCTGTGATAACCAGTCTATTTCCGGATCATATGAGTTTCCATGGCGATCTGGATAAATATTATGCATCCAAATTTAAAATCATCGAATTTTCTTTGCCTACCGATTTTTATGTCTATAATCCAGTATACAAACTTCTGAAAGATTGGGCGAGTAAATCGGCAGCTCAGGCATTATCTTATGAGGAAATGATAAATTTAACCCCGTATCAAAATCCTCTTTTGGGTGATCATAATGTATATAATATTAGAGCTGCAACAACAGTAGCGCGGCTGTTCAACATTGACGACGAAACTATTAAATCAACGGTAAGTCGTTTTAAACCATTACCCCATAGACTAGAACATGTTGGTACTTACCAAGATATAGATTTTTATGACGATGCGATTTCGACTACGCCCGAGTCGACAATTGCAGCTATACGTTCATTAAAAAACATAAGTGTTATTATGTTGGGAGGAGAAGATCGTGGTTATGACTTTGGGGAATTAGCAGAGGTTTTAGCTGAAAATAAAGTCCCCAATATTATTTTATTTCCTCATTCGGGCGCAAAAATAAAATCCTCAATTGAAGCTATCGCAAACCTAGGATATAACCCCAAAATGATTGCGGTCAACAATATGAGAGATGCAGTTGATCAGGCATATAAACAAGGGGCCATAGGAAGTATATGCTTATTGTCCTGTGCCTCACCCAGCTATTCCTTATGGAAAAATTTCGAACAAAAAGGTGATGAGTTTTCCTATTATGTAAAACAATTGAATCATAATGAAAAGAAGAAAAGTTCAGAATATCAAAACAGACAATAGAGGTAAATATCGTTGGCTGGTTTTTTTGCCTTTGCTTATTTCTATAGTCGGTCTTTTTTTTGTATTTGAAGCCTCCTCAGTCCGAAGCTTTACCGAGTCGGGTGACAGCTTCCTCTACTTGAAACGTCAAATGATTTGGCTCGTTTTGGGTATGGCGGTAATGGTCTTTTTTTCATTTTTTGATTATCGCCGGCTTTATTCTTTCTCTGTGATATTAATGATGGTCACAATTGGAATGTTGCTTGTTGTGTTGTTGCCGGGACTTGGTCATAGCGCGGGGGGTGCCCGTCGCTGGATTGATCTTGGATTTTTTAAACTACAGCCAACGGAATTCGCAAAGCCCGCAACGGTGATATATCTCGCATCATGGTTTCTTAAACCCGAAAAAAAAAGATTTTTTTCATTTGTGATGCTTATGGGTATTCTAATGTTCCTTATTGTTTTACAACCAGATATGGGAACAGCGATAATAATTTTTTCCCTAGGCATAGTTATGTACTTTTTGGCAGGATATGATTTATATTTTCTATTATTTTTTCTTCCGATT
>CAYMOO010000128.1:0-3273 GCA_964392185.1 uncultured Gammaproteobacteria bacterium | reverse complement strand
TTTTAGACAACTCATTTTTGAACAAATTTTTATCGATTTCGTTTTTATAGTACATAATAGCTAATTATATCAATATATAAATTATTGTTTTCTCCTTTAATTTCAATAACCAGGGTCTAAGAATAGCAAAGAACATGAAAAGGTTTTGGAATTAAGGAACGATACCCATTGGTAAAAACGAGTCCATATAAATAGACTCGTACCAGAGTGCTATAATAAACCCATGCCCGCTCCATCCGACAGTACTAGATCCGCTTATATGTTCTCCGATGATATTAAATTTTTTCAGAAAGCTGTTGTTTTACACCCAACCGAAGACAAATTGCTCGCGCTCAAAAGAAGTCCCAACGATAAAGCTCGCCCAAACAAGTGGGATTTAATTGGCGGCAATGTTCATTTCGGAGAAAAGCACGATGAGTCTCTTAAAAGAGAGATCCAGGAAGAGACGCATCTCGAAGTTGATGGTTTAACACCGATACAAGTAGTCACTAATTTTGAAAATGGTATTTATTATCTATTTATCGGATACAAAGCCAAGGCATTGGGAGATAAGGTGTGGCTGAGCAAAGAACATACAGAATATCGTTGGGTTTCCAAAGAAGAATTTTTTACTCTGGATTGTGGAGGAGATTTTCTGTACAAGTTGGTAAAAGAGTTATAGAAATAATTGTTGGGCAGTATAACGAAATTAAATTTTATGCAATCTCTTAAAATCCGCCGTTTTCACCCATCGGAAAAACAGAAAGTAAAAGATCTATACAAACTCGCATCGGTCAGTTCCGAAATCGGCTACCGCCGTGGCCCGTGGGAGTCGGATTTCGAAGATATAATCGGAGTGTATGTTGACGCCGGAGGTGATTTCTTAGTCGGCGAGGTCGACGGTGAGATTGTTGCGATGGTGGGCTTGCTTCGTAAATCCAAAGATTTGGCGTATATCCGCCGGATGCGTGTTCACCCAGGTCACCGCCGAAAAGGCTACGCCGGGCAAATTCTGAGGGAGCTTGAAGCAATCGCAAAGAAAAACGGAGTCAAAGAACTGCAGCTCAAAACCTCCACTCTTCAGAAAATGGCCCAAGCATTTTACGGGAAAAATGGCTATAAAAAAATGGATATCGAGAAGTCTTATTATTCCGAAGGCCCCTTCGAAGCGCTTTGGTACAGAAAAGAGTTGATCTAGGTTATGTATTTTTTCAGGGCTGATACTTTCTTGCTCAGCTGATCAAGCGTCGGCTTCACTGAATCTCTTATTTTTTTATCCACCACCCAAACCGGCCTTTTTGGATATAAATCTGACTTGTAGCGGGGGAATATATGAGTATGTAAATGGGGGTCGGAATTGCCGAGAATTTCGTAGTTTAACTTAACCGGATTGAAGGTTTTATATACCGCCTCACCCACTTGTCGCATTTCTTTTAAATAAATATCGGGCTTGGAATGCTTGTGTAGTTCTAGTACATGCTCTTTACTTAAAAACAACGTATAGCCGTTAAAATATTGGGAATCTCCCAGTACTACGTATCCGGTCGCGAGTTCAGTTACGAAATAAAGGTTGCGATTTTCTTTTATAAGCTGGATTCTTTCGCAGATTAGGCATTTAGTCATTGTATAATAGTACCATAAATAATCTCTTACAGATCTCTAACCCAGCAGCACATAAATTAAATTAATATATAACAATATGAGAAAAATCATTGCAGTAGAATTCATAACCCTCGATGGTATTATGCAAGCTCCCGGCGGCTCCAAAGAAGATACCGCCGAAGGATTCAAGTACGGCGGATGGATGGGTCCTTTTTTTGGTAAGGACGAAGTTGCAGGCGCCGAGATGACAAAGCAAATGAGCGGTGAGTATGACTTGCTGCTCGGCAGAAAGACATACGATATTTTTGCCGGATATTGGCCGCAGCATACGGAGTTCTGGCCACAGGTAAACAGGATTACCAAATACGTAGCCTCGAAATCCCTAAAAAATCCTACCTGGGAAAATACCGTTGTTTTGAAAGATATCGAGGGGTTGAAGAAACTCAAAAACTCTGAAGGAACACCTTTGCAGATTTACGGAAGCGGCAACCTCATTCAGTCTCTCATGCAGCACGATTTGGTCGATGAATACTGGCTGAAAATATTCCCGCTTACTCTTGGCACGGGGAAGAAATTGTTCGATAAAGGCACGATACCCGCCTCATTTGAGCTATTCGAATCTAAAATTTCTACCAACGGAATTATTTTTGCCTATTACCGCCGTGCGGGAGATGTGAAGACGGAGACTATTGCTTAGAAGTGCTGGAATATGATATGTGGGTTGTATTACGATCTGCTCGTGGTAAGATTGTACCGTGGGAATTTCTGCTGTGATGACGTGCTATAACCGCGATACCTCTTTGGTCGATGGAGCTATATCAAGTGTTCTTGGTACTGCCACATATCCCCAATTTCAACTCTTTCTTCTCGATAATCATTCTCCCAACGGCGATGTACGCAAGCTTTTACAGACCTACCGTGATCCGAGGTTGCAGGTCTTGGATTTTGGACGGAATATGGGTAAAGGTAGAGGTTTTAATGCTGTATGGGGCACCGGTAGAGTTCCCAAAGGCGACTATATAACAGTAATTTCCGATGATATCGAGGTTCTGACCACAGATTGGGATGGCAGGTTCGTTGATATATTTCAAAGCGATGAACGGGTGGGAAGCATTTCTGCCTTTATAAAGTCGGGGCCAGGCATGCCTGAACCAAAAACTCTGCAGGAAGAAATTATCGGCAATGAAGAAGTTCTGATCGCACAAGGATCTATAGGGGGAGATCTTACTATGTATCGGCCCGGCCTTGTCGAGGCGGCCGGCTTGTTTGCTCCGACTTTATATGGCCATGAAGATCACGATATGGCGACGAAGTTGGGAAAAATGGGATACGTTTCCGGCTATGTAAAAGACATAAAAATAAACCACTACGGTCACACTGATATAGAATGGTCGGAGTGGAAAAAAGAAATGCATGATGGAAAAACCGGCTTGCAATTTTCCGAGTGGCTGAGGATGAAAGAGGGTAATCAATATCAGAAATTGAGAGATGTTGCGATGACAAGATTTCACATCCCTTTAGAAGGGCAAAGAGGTTTAAGGCGTTAGGATATATTTTTACCAGGAATAGCCACTCCCTCGACTTTTTTCAAGAAAAACTCGACTCCATCCGACTCGACTATGAAATAGGCGGCATTGTCGATATTGTTGCTCGTTATTTGTTCGTAATCCACATAACCAAGTTTTATGAGAA
>CAYMOO010000127.1:0-3285 GCA_964392185.1 uncultured Gammaproteobacteria bacterium | reverse complement strand
AATACTTTCAAACAACTTCTGGTTTCTAAACTGAAAGCTAATGGAATATCTACAAACCTTTGTGACTTTGAAGACGGCTATCAAAATGTTTCCGCAATTCTGTTGAACGATTCTGGGGAGAAAACGGTCGTGAATTATCGTACTCCGCATGAAAGGTTTATCACGGCAAAGAAAGAAGAATTTAATAAGAAACTGAAAGCAAAAGCGGTATATATTGCCAACATGCCCGGAGTTCCTTTAGACGAAAGATATCACATCTTTTCAACTGCTAAAAAAAACGGCGCATTCACCTTCTTAAACTTGGGTGTAAACGATTGCCGAAGACCATTGGTTCAAGTGATAAAACTAATCTCTCCCGTTAATTCTTTAATTGTTAATAGGCACGAATTTGCAGATCTCGTGAAGAGAGATCCGGCAAAATTAGATCTTAAAAATAAACCAGCGGCATATTATCTGAACAAATTAGAAAATAAAGTTGTGGTTGTGACAGATGGTGAAAATGGTAGTTATGGGTTTTACAATTCGCAAATATATTACCAAAAGGCCATAAAACCGAAGAAGATCGTCGATACAACAGGCGCCGGAGATGGATATACCGGAGCTTTTATCGCGATATATATCTTAACAGGGAGTATTTCTCGGGCTATGAAACATGGCGCTTTATTCTCCTCTCACAAGCTTACTCATTTGGGAGCTAATTAAAGTTTTATCGCACATCTTCGAGTAGGTTTCTTCCGCTCATGTTTGCTGGTTTGGGTATGCCCATGGTGGCCAGAATGGTAGGCGCAACATCGGCCAATATCCCCGATGGAAGCCGGATGTACTTGCCTTCGAAAGCTTTGCTGATCGCCAGAAATGGCACTGGATTATCGGTGTGCTCAGTTGAGATTTGTCCTGTTTTTGGATTAATTTTTTGTTCTACATTACCGTGATCGGCGGTGACAAACATGGTATATTCCTCTGCCAAGACGGTACTGGCCAGTTTATTCAAGCACTCGTCGATAGTTTTTACCGCTTTGATTGAAGCTTCAATATTTCCCGTATGCCCTACCATGTCGGCGTTTGCAAAATTCACTAATATGAATGGGTATGAACGTTCTTTTATCTTTTCGATAAGCACATCGACTATCTGGTTGGCGGACATTTCCGGTTGCATGTCGTATGTCGGAACTTTCGGCGAAGGTATGATCAGTCTTTCTTCCTGATCGAAAGCGGCTTCTCGCTGACCATTAAAATAAAAGGTTACGAATCTTTCTTTTTCGGATTCACTAACCCTCAACTGTCTGAGATCGTTTTCGGCAAGTACACGGCCAAGCGGTAATTTTACGGTGATCGGTGGAAAAACTATGTTTGCCGGCAAATCTTTTTCGTATTCGGTCATGGTAACGAAATACAGATTTTCTATTTTTTGTCCCCGTTTGAATGGAGGTGTGAGCGTGGTGTCTACTTGTTGTACCGAGTGAGTTTTATAGTATTTTATCGCATAAGGATCGAACGATTTGGTGACATTAGCCTCATTTTCAAAGTCGTTCAGGACGAATGCTTTTGTAAGCTGTCTTGGTCTGTCGATACGGAAGTTGAAAAATATAAATGCGTCCCCTGCTTTTACCGTTACCGGCTGGCTCTCGTGTCCCATGACATTTGTCGGTTCTATAAATTCATCTGTTTTGCCAGATGCGTATGCATTGTTTATTGCTTCCGCGGCGGTTGAGGTTTTCGCACCCACTCCTTTTGTTATGCAGTTATATGCTCTCTCCGTGCGTTCCCAGCGTCGATCACGATCCATAGCATAGTATCTACCCATAATACTAACTATCTTACAAATACCGCTTTTGGCCATCTCCTCCTCAACTTGTTTTATTATTTCCGCTGAAGATTTGGGGGGAGAATCACGTCCATCTGTTATGGCGTGTAGATATACGTTATTTAATTTTTGTTCTTTGGCGAAGTAAAGCAGTGCGTATAAGTGATTTAGGCTGGAATGTACCGCACCTTCACCAATAAGACCAGTTATATGTAGATTGCCGCCAGTTTTTTTAAGATGTTCTACCGCTTTTAAGAGCGTCGCGTTCTCATAGAAAGAGCCGTCCGCGATACTCATATTGATTCTCGGCAGATCCTGATAGACGATTCTACCCGCTCCCAGATTTATGTGACCCACTTCGGTATTTCCAACTTCTCCGGATGGCAATCCAACTGCCTCACCGGATGCCTTTAGAGTGGTATTGGGGAAAGATTGTAAAAATCGATTGAAATGAGCCGGACTTGCAAGGGTTACTGCGTTACCCGGACCGGGCGGAGCAATTCCAAATCCGTCACAAACGACTAAAATCACGTTATTCATAAAGCACTCTCATTGTACAAATGACTTGCTCAAATAGCAATACGCAAGACCACAGGCGATGGCGTCCGACTCGTCATCATCGGCTACTTTAATATCCGATTTTAATATCAGACTTAACATTTTATGGACCGATTTTTTATCAGCATTTCCGTAGCCAGTTATTGTTTGTTTTATTTGGAGAGGCGTCAGGAATTGGAGTGTTATATTATTTTGTGCCGCAGCGAGCATTACTATGCCTTGCGATTGATCAACGGGCACTATAGTTTTATGGTTTTTAAAAAGAAATATTTTTTCACACGCAATAACATCGGGAGAATATTTAATTATGAGTTTGTCTATTTTTTCGTAGAGCCTTAATAGTCTTAGTTCATCTTTATCTTTTCTGTCGGTTTTTATCAATCCATGCCCGATCAAGTTGTGTAGTGATTTCTGTGATTCGAATATGCTATAACCGATTTTTTCAATTCCCGGATCTATAGCTAGAACTATCATATTAGTAGTGGTTCCGAGTATTCTCAACTTTTTTTTCATTACACTCATCCATCATTGCGTTTATGGCCGCTGCTATGGCCTCTTGTCTTGATAGCGTTCTTGCCAAAAGGTATAAACCTTGACCATAAAGAGGGCATTTATCAGCGTCACAATAGATATACGCCTTTTTGTCTGCTCCTTGTTTGGAAGGTGTTACTATTCTATCAATACGAAGATTTTCTTTATGGCAAACCATAAGCAAAAAAATTCGGTGTGTAAAGTAGGTTATTTAACTATCAAAAGAGATAGGAGATCGCTACTTAGTACGCCTTGGCTAAAATCCTTACGGATCTTACACCTAGCGCCTATCAAACCGGTAATCTTCCGGTAAGCTATCTAAGGATTTTTAATCTTGGGGGCTGCTTCGCACTTGAGATGCATTCAGTGCTTATCAGGTGGGAATTTAGCTA
>CAYMOO010000126.1:0-3293 GCA_964392185.1 uncultured Gammaproteobacteria bacterium | reverse complement strand
ATCGCCCTCTGGAGGCGAGTATCTTGGTTCGAATCCAGGTCCCGCAGCATCTTTGAGATAGTCCGAGGAGCTTTATATACAAGTGTGTACTATGTTTAAAGAAAATAATTTAGATACGGCTGTCGATCACTCAGTAGTAAATGACGCTGAAAATAGAGAGAAAGAACTTTTGTTTGCTGAACGGGTATCCTCATTTCTTAACTCCGAAGAATTCAGAGAGGAAATTTGGTATTTTGATGCGCAACATAGGGAGACAATTGTTGGCTCGGCTATTGAATACTTAATACTCCATAAGGATACTGATAATTTAGATTCTTTTTGGCAAAAGTTAGGGTCGATAGAGAAAAAAGATTGGGGTCACAGTGTTTACCATTCAAAATTTGAAGATTTTTTAGTTCAGTCGATTGCCGATAAATTAGGATTAGAGTATCCATTTTCTCCCGAAGGGGAAGAGAAAGCGTACGCATACGCCCTAGAGAATTTTGTTTTGAAAGGATATTATTTTCATGGTTTTAATGGCGTTTTTGAGGAGTCAATTAAGAAGAACGGACTTTCGCCAATAGATCGCCTGTGGGATACTAAAGAATTACGAGAGACTTCGGAGATTGGGTTGCGGTATGGCAACAAGATGCTTCTGGGTTGGCACGCGCTTAACTCTGAACAGAAAATATTTTTGGATTTTGACGCTGATAGTGTTTATAGATACGGAACTGTTTCACCGGAGTGGTTCGCTCAGTTCGTTGGTGAAAATATATATATTTCTGATAACGGTCATGGGAATAAAAATGCTTTTTGTCGAAGGGATTATGAAACAGCCAAAGAGAATGTGGGGATTGTGTGTGATCATATGAAAGTGAATCAGGAAGATAGGCTGAAACTTTTCAATGTTTTTGAAAAGTATTGGAAGCTTTTAGCAAGTCAGGACTCATCTCCGAAAGTAGCACTTGTTAAGACCACTGCCGTATTTGAAAAAGAAAAACTAGAAAAACGTTATAAGGATGCTTTCCCTAGGTATATTGAGGATCAAGATCGACATCGTGAGGATAACACAGCCGTTCATCGTATATTAAGACAAGCGACATTTGGCCATGATCTTGCCTTCGATATTACTATCCCACCCGAAAGCTTGGTAGTGGTAGATATGCCCTCTTATTGGGATGTATATCCCGACGTATTATAGTGGTCGAAAATAACTCATTCCGAAGAGCCTATTTATCAACACTAGTCTGGACTCAGGAAACTCTATATAATTAACCCATACGGCTGACTATAGACCGACCAGTTTAGTATTTTATGAAAATCATAAAAAAATCCCACGAAGTTTTTGCGCGCGAAGATGCCCACGGCGGTAGCGGGGGACGGAAATTGTTGTTGACAGATAACGAAGTAAAAAATGTTCAGGCTATGACGCACGGCTTCTTGCCGGCAGGCGCTAGTTTTGCGTGGCATAATCACGAAAACATGAATGAAGTAATGCTTGTTCTAAAAGGTCAAGGAACCGTGCGGGATGAAGATGGGATATATCCTTACTCAGCCGGAGATGTATTTGTGTTTCCAAATGGTGTTTTTCATGAAATTGAAAACGCATCTGATGAAGAGCATGAATATATTTTTGTAAGAATTTACGAATAAACCGACGAGTCTAACTAATTTGAGATAGGTTTAGACTCCAAGGATTATTAAAATATGCAAAAGAATATCCTGATTACCGGAAAGCCAAAAAGCGGAAAGTCTACACTGCTGCACAAACTTATTATCCCTATTCACAACAAAGTAGGACTCGTTGCTAATGAAATTTTGGATGAGCGCGGAAGAATCGGGTTTGAGATGGAAACACATACAGGCGAAAAAGCGACCCTGGCTCGTGTTGATGTTGAAACTCCGTATCAAGTTTCAAAATATTTTGTTGATGTTGATAGCCTGGAATCTCTTATTCCTAAAGTATCTGATTTTAACAGTGACGCACTCCCATCTACGAGTGAAATAGGTCAGCTGCAGCTTTTCTCTGAAACGTTTAACGAATTGGTTACTGGATATCTTGATGCTCCAAATACGTGCCTCGCGACTATATCGTACGTCTACGAAGACAGTTTTACGAAAAAGGTAAAAGAGCGAGACGATATTATCTTGGTAGAAATTTCTGCTGAAAATCGAGAAGAGAAAGAAGTCTTTATATCGCAACTGCTTAAGAAAATAGAAAAGGCAAAAGGATATGTTTCCCAACCGGAACGTTTTACAATTCAAGACTCTTTAGCTGAATTGAAATCAGAACATGGTACTAGAAAGCTGGTACATAGTAATGGTAAATGGCAATGCAGTTGCGATTTTTATAAGCAATACGGTATTTGCAGCCACGCAATTGCCATTGCAGAAATAACAGAGAAATAAGCGTTCCAAGGAGTTTTATGTATAAAACACAGCCCCAATGAGATATGTAGCTTTCCTTCGTGGCATTATGCCCATGAATCCGAACATGCGCGGCGAGAAGTTGCGGGAGGTTTTTGAGGGTCTTGGCTTTACAAACGTTGCTACTGTCATAGCGAGCGGCAATGTGGTATTTGATTCTCCGTCCAAGAGTTTTACTGCACTAGAAAAGAAAATAGAATCCGCCTTACCGGAGAAACTTGGGTTTTCAAGTACGACTATTGTTCGTAGTAAGGAAGAGGTTGAAAAGCTTATCAAAAAGAATCCTTTTAAAGGTGTTAAGGATGAGAAGCCGAATTACTTGCTCGTAACCTTTTTTAAAGATCACCGTGTGGAGGAGTGTAATGTCTTGAATTTAGATACAGTAGAAGCTACGAAATATATGAGCAGTATTGAAAAGAAATACGGAAAACAAATCACAACCCGCACCTGGAAGACAGTTGGGCGGGTTTTAAAGAAAATGGAAGCTCTTTAATGCTCCTGAGGCGTAGCTATGGTATAGTAAAAGTACTAAATAACTAATATCCCTATGACTTCAAAAAACACTATTTGCCTCTGGTTCGATAAGGACGCCGAAGAGGCTGCCAACTTTTACGCCGCTACCTTTCCGGATAGCACAGTATCTAACGTTGCGTATGCGCCGAGCGATTTTCCTGACGGCAAAAAAGGCGATGCTCTCGTCGTCGCGTTCACTGTCTGCGGAATTCCTTGTATCGGTCTGAACGGGGGACCGACGTTTAAGCAAAGTGAAGCTTTTTCATTTCAAATTGCAACTGATGATCAGGAAGAAACGGATCGCTATTGGAACGCGATCGTCGGTAACGGCGGCAAGGAAAGCGAGTGCGGTTGGTGCAAGGATCGCTGGGGAG
>CAYMOO010000125.1:0-3304 GCA_964392185.1 uncultured Gammaproteobacteria bacterium | reverse complement strand
ATACACCCCTCGCGCAACCAGCATCTGGTCATATACGCTGTTACTTATCCTCAGATTCCGGATATTAAGGACGATTTCTGCCATAAGCGCACATTCTTCGCGGGTTTTTTGCGGCTGTGAATGGTTCCCGTCGATTGCGTATGTGAGCAGCGTTTTCAATAATTGTTTTTCCGCAGTAACATGAATCACCTCACCGTTGCGGCGAGCACCCTTTCCTTTTTCGGCGATATAAATTTCGTCGAAGTAAGGCAGAGCAGCTGCACCAGCAATAGGTTTCTGACCATGTAATAAGCCAACCATGATTCCATACATCGGTAGTCCGGCAGCAAAATTACTTGTGCCGTCTATCGGGTCAACTACCCAGGTATAATCGGAACTATTATCGACAACACCCGCTTCTTCGTCGATGATATTGTGCTGCGGATAAAATTCGAGGATACGACCCAATATGAATTTTCCAATCGCAAGATCGGCTTCGGTCAAAACCTGGTTCGCATCCCCTTCTTTGACGGAAGCGTTGGTTTTGCCGAAAAAATTTTTAGCGATTACGGTCGCTTGCACCAATGTTGTATTGAGAAAGTCCTGGTAATTCATGCTTGTTATTTATCCCTTCCACCACTTGGCCAGTTTCTGTAGACGCGAGGGCTCCGGTTGTTTCTCCGGCTGGCCGGTTGCCTGGCAAAGACGTATTACTTCTTGCTCCAGTTGGTTTCTGGGAATGGGAGTATTATTTACTTCTATAAGCCCATCTTCATCTTCTATAAGATTGTTTCGCTCTAAATACTGATCGACCCAATAGGCAGAGACCATCTGGTCGACATTGTGATGGCGGCTCTCCGGAATAATATCTCGGACGGCCCGCGCGGTATTGGTAGTCTCCGCCAGAATCGTCTGCCTCGTCTCTATGTTGGTCCGGGCTCTGTCGATGCGGTTGTTGACTTTTTCTTGGACGGTGGAATAAGTCGCTTTAGACCATCTTCCAAATTCGCCCCCTTTGGTACGTACCCAGTTGCTGGTTGTACCAGCCATACGTTGTACAATGGCACGGCGGACATAGTTTAATAGTTTTTTTTCCAGATCGGCCTGATTTATGTGTATTTTTTTTATTTCCATATAACCAAGCGAATTATCTGTTATATTCTGTTCGTTTCTCGTACGATAAGCTTCGATCAGGGCATGGGCATCAGCAGCGCTGAAGTATTTCATTTCCGCAATCACCTCGGGAGTAATCACCTCTCCAATAACCTCTTTCATTACCTCCTGCACTCTTGCGTGGGTGTTTTCTCCTTCAGGGCGGCTGTATCTTCGTTCAATATCTCTTTGCCGTGTTTGTTCCAATAAAGTATTGGTGAGTTCGCGATCGTGCGCTGCAGCCGGATTACCGGCCCTACCCATATCTTCCGGGGTGATATTGCGGAACTGAAAACCGGGTTTATCTTTGTTATCTTCCTCGCGGAGACGGTTACGAAGTTGCCTTTCCAATTGATTCACCTCTATTTGGAGCCCGCCCAGACGGACATAACCATAAAGAACATCTTGTCCGGCAAGATATCGATCCAAAAGAGCACGTGCCTGCTCCTGAATAGTTCCATTCCTGTCGCCGTTTCGAAGAGCAAGAACATTATCAACTACTTGCCTCTCTATTCGTTGCACCGCTTGGTGGGTATTTTCTCCCGGTTGTTGGCCGGCGATCTCCTGCTGACGGATAACAGCCCTGGCCGCCTCGATCTCTTGTTGGACAGTACGATGATCACCAATAAGATCATGTCTGCCGTTTCCATTAAGATGCGGCTCCCGCATAACAGGCAAATCGGCGATCACCGCCGTGCCAGTTCGTTGCTCTTGATCGGTTGGTTTTATCACTACACCCTCTTTTGATGTGTCCATTTTTATATATTAAGGAATAATCAAATAATACAGGCTACTAGTCGCTCAATCAACAAGCATCAATATATTTCCCAACATCGAATTTACTTTTCGCGCCGTTGTAATTCATATATCTTATTTTACCGAACACGGGGCGTTCGAACCAGGCCCGGTCATGTACTCCACCCATCGACCAGGCGATCCCCGTATAACCATTCGGGTCGCGACCATCCAAAAAATATTTGTCGTTTAGATAAATAGCGTGTTTTTGGGCCACCGCAACCGACACGCTCCATTCAAATATTTTCTTCGCCCAGTACATACGCATGTATCCGTGCATTTTCCCCCGCACCATCATCTCCCTTTGTGCGGCGTTCCAAAGCTCATCATGCGTGCGGCCGTTTTCCAGTTCTTCTAAACTATATGTGTATTCCCGGCGGTCGTCTTTATGTCTCGCCAATGTCTCCTGGGCCCAACTGGGGAAGCCGGCCGGATTGTCGTAATTTTCGTTGTAATAGCAATAATTATCGGATAACTCTTTTCTGACTACGAGTTCTTCAATGTAAGAATCTTTCGCGGAGTTGTGATCTTTTATTTTTCCCAGCTCCAAAACAATCCTTTGTGCAGAAATATGACCGAAATGGATATAAGGAGACAGATCCGATTGAGCGTTTTTTGTCGGGTCGTTGCGGTCGGATTCATAACTGGATAATCTGGCCTCGATGAATTCATCCAATTTATTACCAGCGGCTTTTTCTCCGGGTGACAACCAATCGACTTGGGCAACGCTCTTGTCTACTACTATGCTTTGGTATATTTGTGACCAATCAACAGCTGGGGACTTCAAAAATTTCTCCGGTTTTTTAAGCGCGGGAAATTCTTCCAAAAATTCCGGCAGCAATTTATGAATCTTCGGACGGATAGTGTAGGCGCCGAATTCTTGTTTCGCCGAAGCCTCCCAAACGGGCACGATATTGTGTGCATCCACCTCGAAAAAAGGGATGGATATTTTTTGAGAAATCACTTTTTTCCACTGCCGGTTGTATTTGAGGGGACTGAAATCGGCAACAAGCGTACCGACATCTTTCGTATTTATGAATTTGGGAATTTCAACGGCAGGATCGCCCAACAAAAAATAAAACGGAATGTTCTTTTTAAACAGAGTCTCTTCGACCTCCCTAAGTCCGCCAAGCATAAAATCTATCAACCGCGCGGTCGCGAAAGTGAATTTTTTCCGGAGACAAAAAACAACCAATAGATTTACATGGTACTTCTTGGCCAGCTCCCCGGCAAACAAAAGCGCCCAATTATCCTCCACTCGCTGATCCCGGCTCATCCAGTAAACAATATCGCCATTTTTATATGTGGCTCCATTGAGTGTTTTTACTCTTTTATTATTCATGACGTTTATGAAGATATTAAAGCACGCAGATATATT
>CAYMOO010000124.1:0-3333 GCA_964392185.1 uncultured Gammaproteobacteria bacterium | reverse complement strand
AGGTATTCCGTCCGGTATTTTTCTTGGTTGGTCGCAAGATAGCATTTTATTCCGGACTGTTTCAGTTTATCGATAATATTTACAACGCGTTTATCCGTATTATTTTCGGCTCTGAACCAATATTCAAGAAATTCATCCACGGATTTTTTCCATCCCCACTTTGGCAGGTAGGGTTTTATCTGTGCTTTTAAATCGGCTCTGCCTATAAGACAGGGCTGGAATTCGTTCTGGAAAAAAGGCAAGACCGACTCGAGAGGCACATTATATTCCCTACAGAACTTAACACTAAACATGTCGGTCACAACCACCATCCCGTCGGTGTCGAATATTATCGCCTTGGTCATATAGATTCTATAACTAATTCTGAATTATAGAACATTATTTAGGAAACTTTTTTTCCGTCAACGCTATAAACCGCTGTCCTGTTTTCTTATCGAGAAGTTGCAAAATTCGGTCTATTTTCGCCTCTCTTCTATCATTGCTCTCTTTAGATTGTGATGAGCCTATATATAGCAAAAAAAGAAAGTCCTGCTACCTGCCATATAAGCTGCAAAAACTCCGACTGCCAATTTTCGAGAGTATCACGGGCCGTTTCCACAAGATATGAGTTTATTTCGATCGGCTGCTTATGCATACGCTGCTCATCGACATAAGCATACCAGGCAAATACCCAGTGCCCCGCGGCCGAAAAAATAAAAAGAAGCAGAGTAACCCACAAATAACTGTAATTTTTTCACAGAGGACGTATTTTCATAGATTAAAAATAGAAAAAGCAAACAAAATATAGGAAAGAATATAATAAAGACTGTGTAAGATATAAAATATTACGAACTTGTTATACTGATAAGTTAAAAATAAAGTAAAGGAAAAATATTAAATAATTAAATTTATCTTTAATGAATAAAACTGCCCAACTTGCAGCTATAGCCAAACAGATAGAAAAGTGTCGTATTTGCAAACAAGGAAAAATCGGTATAGCCGTACCGGGAGAAGGCAATCCGGATGCCGCAGTAGTCTTTATAGGCGAAGCACCGGGAAAAACAGAAGCCAAAACCGGAAGACCGTTTGTCGGCAGATCGGGCAAACTACTCCGCTCACTTATAGTTTCTGTCGGATTAAAAGAAGATGACGTTTATATTACCAGCCCAGTCAAATACCTCCCCTCGTACGGAACCCCGACAACCAAAGATATCGAACATGGAAGGATCCACTTAAACGATCAAATTGAGGTAATTCGACCGAAGATCCTTGTTTTGCTGGGAGCGGTTGCCGCCGAGGCGGTGCTGGGGAAAAAAATTACCGTTCTGAAACAACATGGCGAGATTGCCGAAAAAGACGGAAAAAAATATTTTATTACACTCCATCCGGCCGCGGCTTTGCGATTCCAAAAATTCCGCGATCTCCTGCAAAAAGATTTTGAAAAATTGCAAATACTGGTAAAATCAGAGCATGAATAATAATCCTATAAACTCCCTAAAAGATGGCGATACATGTAGGGTCATCGCCGGAACACACAAGGGTAAATCGGGCATCGTCCGCGATATCAACACCAGTAAAACCGGTGCCGTGACCATCACCGTTGTCCAAGCCAACGGCGACAGATTCAAAACCTTGGCAAAAAATGTCGTTGGAGCATGAAGCTTATTCACTTATCAAAATACAAAACATCTTTCTTTGCATTTTCACTTTCTTCCTCTTAAAGATTTTTTCCAACCTGCCCATATCGGAATAGCAAATGTCAAAGCGTAATACACATACACATCCAATTTGTAGTAATTCGTCGGTTTGAATACTTTAACAAGAAAAAAATAATCGCAAACGACAGCGATAAGAGTCCAGGCGATCGCCACTAATAAATATTGCCCAAATGATGGGGCTTTTACTTTTTTCAAGGCTACCCAGCATGTCATAAGCGTACCAATCGGCATAATAATCCAACCGATATAAGATTGCGACACCAAGGGGAAAAGTATTATTCCCAAGATATAACCAACCACCCACATGCCGACTCCCCAACCAATCCCCTCCTTAATAAATTGTTTGATCATAATAATCCCCTTTTCTTTATTTCTTCCAGTATCTTCCCGCTTAGCGGGCGGCAGGTACAGTTGTTAGCATGAGCCAAATGCCATTTGACCCTTTCATCAAGGGTAGGATTTTTGGGCATTTTGTTTTTAGAATGCCAGCCGGCATTGATTTTCATGCTACGATTTTACTCCATTGGAAAAAAGAACCATTTGATGTAAATCACTTTTTAACTACACGTATTATCTCAGTTGACAAAAGTATTTCTTTTTATATACTTAACTAATAAGTTAACTATTATATATGGATAAGTCGGCAAGAAAACTCGACGGTGTTTTTGAAGCGCTCGCCCATCACCATCGCAGGTCGATCATACATGCGCTCAGCCTACAACCTCGGGCGGTCAGTCAGCTGGCCTCCAACCAAAATCTATCTCTACCGGCTATTCATAAACATATCCGTATCCTGATAGATTCCGGATTTGTTGTGGAAAAGAAAATTGGTCGGGTACATTTTTTGGCGTTGCGAAGAAAAGGACTACTCGCCGCTCAGGAGTGGCTTTTTCAATATCATGCCTATTGGGGCAACGACACCGAATCGCTGGAAAACTATATCGCGAATCTTACAAAAAAATCAACGAAAGGAGGTGAATCTAAATGAAAAAATTTGTATTTATTTATCAGGGAAGTGGTATGGCTGGGATGTCCCCTGAAGAAATGAAAGCATCAATGGATAAATGGATGGCGTGGTTTGGAACATTCCAAGATAAAACAGTTGACGGTGGAAATCCATTTGCGCCCGGCGGTAAATCGGTTACGGCAAAAGGAAGTGAAACCATCACAAAGGGAGCAACTGGATATACAATAATCAATGCTAAGGATATGGATGAAGCAGTCGATATTGCCAAAAAGTGTCCGGCATTTGCGGAAGACAAACATGCTGCGATCCATGTTTACGAAGCTATGCCCATGTAAAAACTTTTATGTTTTCCAATAAAGAGGTATCGAAAAGATACCTCTTTTTGGTATGTAAGATCGTTAATCGTCGACGTGACAGTGCTTAAACGGTGGAGTGCTGGAGAGACTGAAATAACCCTAATTACTTCTTACTTTTAATATAGCGAATTCTAACTTTATTCTTACCAGACGGGGTTAATTTTAAATATATCTGTTTCGTAGGAAAAAAAGCTGCGAAAATTAATAAATTAACCCTTAAAGGAGGTGACATATATGGCAACAGTTATAAATAACCCAAGCACCACAGATCGGGGAGGGAACGGATTCGGATATGTCGTAGCCGCTATCATAT
>CAYMOO010000123.1:0-3370 GCA_964392185.1 uncultured Gammaproteobacteria bacterium | reverse complement strand
CACTTTCCCAGTAACGCATCCGTAATTTTCAAGGTTCAAGATAAGATTTTTGTGCCTTTTTATCCGTAGCTGATACGAACAAAAAGCAATAGTATATTATATCATAAGTATGTATAAAATGCATATTATAGGATATTTATAAAACACGAGAAGACGGGGGTGTGGTGTGTGATTTGATGTCCTTGACATAAAAGTACTCATATGCGATCGTTAATTACGACATGTCTAAAAAATCTAAGACCGTACTTATCCGATCGGCCGGATACGGTATTTTGGTTGCGGCGGCTTTTACCCTGATCTTCCTTCATCATCGCGATACCTTGTACAAACATAATCTGGCGATATTCGTAAGCTGGCTCGTCTTGTGCTTGTTGTCGGGTTTGTATGCGGTTGGAGGTAAAATCAGGGGCTTTTTCCGGAAACTCAGGGGTGTTGGGGACAGTGAGTGGGTATATATTGCCGTTGTCGGCGCTATGGCGATTGCGACCAGGTTGTTGTTTTTGGGCAATTATCCTTATGTGGTGCTTATGGACGAGGTGCGTGATGCGGGATTGAACGGACTACTTATAAAAACCGGAGTTTTCCGCGATATGTTTGCATATGGCTCCTACGACGCCTACGGCAATATCATTCCATTTATATCTTACTTATTCCAGTTTGTCTTTCCCAACTCAAAGTTGGGGTATCTTTTGCCGACGGCAATCATCGGGATATTGTCTATAGGACTGACTTATATTCTCGCCCGGAAGCTATATGGGCGGATGACAGCCTTTGCCGCGACGGTATTTCTGAGCTCATCGATATTCCATCTCCATTATAGTCGTACCCAACTTGTCGATATCTGCGACGCTCTCTTGTCACCGGTTCTTATTATAGCAACTCTTTACGCTCTTGAGCATCCGGAAGGATTTTTCCTGGTCGGGTTGCTGTTTGGGTTTTCCCTCCATTTTTATGCGGGAATAAGAGGGATAGTTATCGGGTTGTCTATTTTGATTGCCATTTTTTCTGTCGCCGGATCGATAAAAGTCTGGCGAAAAAAACATCAAGGCGCCTTCGGGCTTGAGGGGAAGCGGTATTTGATAATACTTACGACACTCATCGCCGGATTCCTGATCGGAATCGGGCCTTCGATCGAGTATGCCCGCTCCGGTGCTCTTATGAGTAATACCGGACGGACGCGACTCATACTCCATGATCCGGTATTTTTGTCAAAAAACGGCTACGATAAAATCGCCCATTTGACCAATCTTTACGAAAGATCTTTGGCTACCTATCTGGTTAATCCGGTGGCATCGATATTTTTCTTCAGCGGCAGCCCGGTTCTTGCTTTTCCGGTGAACTGGTTGTTTCTTATCGGAATGGGCTACTTGTTATTAAAAAAGCGCAACTCTTCGAGATTGGAGTATTTGTTGGCGGGCTCGATCTTACTATTTCCCATAACTAATCAGGTGCTTATAAACGATCCATCGGCTGATCATAGGCTACTTAGCGTGATACCGCTTCTTAATATCGCCGCCGCTTACGGATTGATACAGCTTGCGGAAACAAAATTCCGCTCTTATGCACCGCTCATTATCGGAGTAGTAACCGGCGTTGTTTTCGTAACGCAAACCATGTTTTATTTTTATGGCCGGCCCAGCGACTCGTTGTATGATTCGCAAGGAACTAAGGAATATGTTTTGCAGTCGATAATCGACCAGGCCAAGCGGTCAAAAGATCGTAACCGGCAATATGTGCTTGTCAGCGATGCGCCATATAAATACGACTTCATCCACTATAGAGAGAAGTTGCAGTATTTTCTTTATCCGAAAACGATGTCTATCGTACCGGCCGGGAGTATCGAGCTTTTTGTGGCGGCACAGCGGACTTATGCCCACCCGACAACGTTTTATTATATAGATCCGATAGTAGAGCTGCAAAGTCTGAAAACGAAACGTGTAATGGTGTACTGCTCCGATCGCGGAGTGATACCCAATTACTATTGTCCGAAGGACTGGCGGGGGAACTATTGGTTTTATGTCAGTGAGCTCGATTAGTTCGGTATATGTGACCATACTCACGAAGCTGTAATTCGAGGTTTGTTATATTGAATGGCATGGAAAAACACCAAGTCAAATCATATAAGTATTTTTATACCGCCTGGGTCACGGCACTCTTGGCAACTTTGGCGAGTGTTTATTTTATCGAAATAGTCGGAAGACCGGCTGCGCCTTTATGCTGGATCGAGCGGACGATGATGTTGGCGCTTTTTCTAGTGTTTACGGTCGGGATATACCGGAAAGATCCGGGTGTAAAATATTACGCTTATCCTTTTTTGCTGGTTGGGATCCCTTCGGCTACTTATCAACAGCTGGTTCATTGGAATATTATCAAGCTTGCCCCTCAGCCGTGTGCGGTGGGTTTTGTGTGTGCGACGAAGTTTTTTGAGCTTTTCGGTTTCATCACCCAGGCCACTTTGTGCCTGACGGCTCTGTTGATAATCGCCTTTTGCGCTTCGCGGATAAAACCGGCCGGGAGGTAGTTATAAAACTGTCGGATATTTTTTTGCTCTCCAGGCAAGCAGTCCGTGGTCGAGGCTTTTTATATTCGTGTAGCCCATCTTGATCATCTCATCGACGGCGACCGCGCTTCTTGATCCGCTCAAGCAATAAGCAACGATTTCTTTGGATTTATCGGGCAAAAGAGAATTTATTTTTTCCAGCAGATTGTCTATTGGCAGGTGGAGACTGTCGGCGATGTGGCCTTTGCCGTATTCGTTATCGGTGCGGACATCGAGAAGCGTTAGCGGTTTTTTTTCGTTAATTGCCTGATTCAGTTCGTCGGCGGTTATTGTTGGTACTTTAGGTGAGAAAATGTTGAACATAGTTATTATGGAATTTTAATGAAACATTTTACCATTTGAGTCTGTTTTTACTTCGTAAAATACATCACCGCCGCCGAGGCTTTTTACGATTTTTTCGGGTTTTATATTTTGGGGAAAGTCTTTGGGAGTTGCGATGAGGAGTGAAATCGGGAAGGGTTTTTCGGGGATTTTATCGACAAAGTATATATTGTCTATCTTGTCGATCCGGCTCCAGCCGTTTGGGAGTGTTGTGTGGAGTAAGTTGTTTTTCGATTGGTATCTTTCCGGATCGTAAGCGGTGTAGAAAAGGTAGAAAATATGCATCTCCGAATCGACATTGTGACGTGATATATATATGCGACCGTATCTGTTTTTGTTGTCGACGATGTCTTTCACGATTTCTTTATAAGTTAGTTTTTCCGAATATTTGCTTCTGTAATAGGTGAAGTAGTTAATGGTAAACAAAAATATAGAAACCGTGATCGCTGTCGAGATAATTGCCAGCAATAAATAATACTTTCTTTTTCG
>CAYMOO010000122.1:811-3385 GCA_964392185.1 uncultured Gammaproteobacteria bacterium | reverse complement strand
TACAGTCGGTAGTCCAGACATATACTTCCGAGATCGTGGCGCGAGATTTAAGACAAAATATCGCAGCGGTCATATCTCGACAAAGCTTTGCTTACGTCCAGAAAATTACGCCAGCCAAACTGCTAACCAACCTAACCTCCGATACCGATTCGGTCAAATTGTTCGTTTCTCAGGCAATCGGCATGATTATCGCGGCAATATGTTTGATAATCGGAGCGTCAACTCTACTTATTATGACCGAATGGAAACTTGGACTCATCGTACTTCTCATGGTACCCATAATAGGAGGTACATTTTCGGTCATTATTGGTAAAGTAAGAAAACTCTTCGTCAAAACACAAAAAGTTATCGATTCATTAAACAGTGTTATAAATGAAAGCATCCTCGGATCATCACTGATACGCGTTCTCCACTCAGAAACGGAAGAAGCTGAAAAGTTCACCGTCGCCAACCGCAATGCGACCAACCTCGGGATGAGTATCTTGGGTTATTTCTCGATTCTTATACCGATTATTACCTTGGTCACTGGCTTAGTTACACTTGCGATCCTTACAATAGGCGGACATTACGTGATTACCGGCGATATGACTTTGGGCGATTTGTCTGCGTTTAACAGCTACGCGATAATCTTATTTTTTCCCATAATGATTATGGGGTTTATGAGCGGCCTAATCGCTCGCTCATCCGCCTCATATACGCGTCTTGCCGAAGTTTTACAAGCCGATGTGAAAGAAATCAAAGGGGATGTCGTTACTCTCCAAGGTGATCTGGAACTTCATTCGGTAAATGTTAAATACGGCGACAAATACGCCCTACGTGATGTTACGATCAAAATTCCACCAAAAAGCAAGGTTGCCGTGATCGGCCCCACTGCTGCAGGCAAAACTCAGCTTTTATATACACTTAGCGGCCTTATAACTCCGGAATCCGGCGAAATACTATACAATCAGTTTCCGCTTGCGCAAATAGATATGCGCTCCTTTCATTCTCAGGTCGGTTTTGTTTTTCAGGACAGTATTCTATTCAATATGTCGATCCGAGAAAATATCGCTTTTTCGGAAACAGTATCCGACAAAGATCTGGAAAAAGCTATCGAAACAGCCGAACTGACCGAATTTGTAAACAAACTACCGCACAAACTAAATACTGTGGTCTCCGAAAGGGGAACCACTCTGTCAGGAGGCCAAAAACAGCGTATTATGTTGGCACGCGCGCTTGCCATCAACCCGAAAATACTGTTACTTGACGATTTTACGGCGCGGGTAGATTTGCAAACCGAACGAACAATCCTCGCCAATGTTGCCAAGAATTATCCGGAGACTACACTTATATCGGTTACACAAAAAATTTCCTCAGTAGTCGATTATGACGAGATCATTCTCCTTATGGAAGGGGAGGTGATTGCCGCCGGCAAACACGAGTATTTACTTAGGACATCACCGGAATATGCTCAGTTATATGAATCCCAGCACAGCATCAACCAATATGAAATACAATCTTAGCGCCATACCGGAAACATCCACCATAAAAGCGATGAAGAAATTCGCTCCTTTTCTTGCCGAGGAGAAAAGAATGATAATCTTCGCTTTCTTTGCGATGCTCGTAAATACAGGCGTCACGCTGATTGCGCCTCTTATAGTGGGTAATACAATAAATACTTCAATCAGCCATAAAGACTATAATGGCATCTTGCAATCCGCTCTTCTTTTACTGTTACTTTACGTGACCGCTTCCATAACCAGCTACTTTCAGACAAAGATCATGGGAAGCGTCGGACAAAGACTACTCTTCAATTTGCGGCACAAAGTTTTTATGAAGTTGCAAGAACTGCCGATTGCCTTTTTCAACCAAAATAAAGCCGGTGATCTTATTTCGCGCATCAATAATGACACCGACCGCCTCAACGATTTTCTCTCAAGAGCGCTCGTGCAGTTTGCTTCCAGCGTCTTTATGATGGCAGGCACGGCAGTATTTATAGTTTATATAAATCCACGACTGGGAGCGCTTGCGCTTGCGCCTGCTTTACTCATTCTTATTTTTACGCGCATAGTTTCTGGCTGGGTAAAGAAAAAAAATGCCGTTAATCTCAAGGAGACAGGGAATATGAGTGCGGAAATCTCCGAAAGCCTCGATAATTTCAAAGTCGTCGTCGCCTTCAATAGGCGCGACTATTTCCAAACCCGTTTCGAAAAAGTCAATAATACCAACTATCAATCGGCCGTATCTGCCGGTATCGCCAACAATATTTTCACACCCGTCTACGGATTGGCCACCAATATAGCGCAAATACTCGTTCTGTTTTATGGTATTTATCTCATCTCGATGGGAGAATTTAGTATCGGTTACCTCATAAGTTACTTCGTGTACCTGAGCCGTTTTTACGACCCGATAAGACAAATCGCCGGCATCTGGTCTACTTTCCAGACGGCTCTGGCGGGCTGGGATAGGATTTCAGCCGTACTCAACATGCACTCGGACCTACAGATAGGCTCATCGGTTGATGTCGACTCAAAAGCATTAATGGAGCTTAAAAATGTCGCATTTGGTTATGGTGAAAAGGAAATACTATCGAAT
>CAYMOO010000122.1:0-801 GCA_964392185.1 uncultured Gammaproteobacteria bacterium | reverse complement strand
ACCTACGCCTTAGTCGGGCCCACGGGTGGCGGTAAAACCACTACAGCTTCACTTATGGCCCGCCTTTACGATCCTACAGAGGGCAATATATATCTGGATGGTAAAAATATCAAATCATATCCACCGGAAGAAAGAGTCAAAAAAATCGGCTTCATCCTCCAGGAACCTTTTCTTTTCAGCGGCAGCTTAAAGGAAAATATTATCTACGGTAATTCACAATTAAAACATGTTACCAGCAAAGATCTTGTGAAAAAGTTAGCAGAGCGAGGTTTATCGGAAATCATGGATCGCTTCGATCATGGCTTGGACACCCATATCTCCAGCATGGGGGAGACTGTAAGTTTGGGCCAGCGGCAAATTATCGCTTTTGTACGTGCGGTTCTTAGAAGTCCGGAGATTCTGATACTCGATGAAGCGACTGCCAATATCGATACCCTTACCGAACAACTGTTAGGAAAAATACTCGAAAAACTTCCTACCACGACAACCAAAGTAGTTATCGCGCACCGACTGAATACGATCGAAAACGCCGACGAAATCTTTTTCGTCAATGCCGGAAAAATCACAACTGCCGGATCGTTCCAACACGCCATGGAGATGCTTCTTAAAGATAAGAGAGAAAGCTAAACTATAAAAAGGTGAACTTATCTAAAAACAATATCTATCTTATTATCGACTTTCTCCCCCGACTCCGTCAAAATAGCAGATAAAAAATCTTTCGCCGTGTTCGCACAGCTCTGAATATATTTTCCTTTTTCATCCAGCTCCGCCGGCTCCGAGCTCAGCGTTATCATTTGATTA
>CAYMOO010000121.1:0-3508 GCA_964392185.1 uncultured Gammaproteobacteria bacterium | reverse complement strand
CATACAATAACCGTAGATGACAGTTCTAGAGGATTGAGAACCAATCTCATCCTCTAGGGCTTCATCTCTACTTCAAATACCGATCGAAGTACGCAACCGAGCGAGCGAGCGCGGTATTGAGATTTTTCGAAATATTATGATCGTCGCCTTTATATAAATAAAGCTCAACCGGCTTGCCCGCGGCCTTCATCTGCGACTCAAGAATCTGGCTTAATTCCACCTCGACCGAAGTGTCGGCTGTACCGTGATGCAACTGAAGCGGCCCCGATATATCGGCCAAATAACTATTGGCGGAAATCGAATTCCAAAATTCCGGATTCGCCTCCGGGGTTCCATATTCTTCGATTAGCATATTCCGCCAACGCCTTCGCGGATCGCCCGGAGTAACGGCTTGAGTAGGACGATTTTTATGCCACACTTTCATAAGGTCGGGGTAAGATCCGACCACGCCACCCCAAATCACGCCCGCTTTAATATCGCGGCTCACGACCATACTACGGAGCGTTATGAATCCACCCATCGAATGACCCCACATCCCGATTTTATCCGGGTCCGCGTCCGCAAATTTCTTCATGGAAGCAACGGCATTGAGAACGTCGATCGTATAATCGTTCGACCCGTAAGCGCCGGTCGGAGTACCTTCCGAATTCCCATGTCCGCGATAGTCCGACTTGAAGACAATATACCCATTCCGCGAAAACGCGTCGGTATAGCTAGTATATCTTTCGGTTGTCCGGTATACGGAAGGGCTGATATAGCCATGATTGAATATTATTACCGGCCAACCTTTTTCCGGTTTTTCGCCAAGAGGAACCGTGAGGAGGCCGTATATTTTTAAGCCTTCGGATTTGTAGGAAGCGATATATCTTTTATAATCGGAGCCGGGCGAAAGTGTTTGCTCGATGACAATCTCACTTCCCGGATAATCTCCTTCTCTCAATGCCTCAATGCTTAACGGATTGGGCTTTATGGTATTTTGTTGCATACCACCCACATCTTCTTGATCGGTGCTTATATCGGAGGTAGCTTTTCCACTACCTGTCGGGTTAGAATAACGACCAAATACATAATAAACTCCGGTCACAACCAAAACCACTACAATTCCGGCCAATATAATATGATATTTTTTATTCATTTCTTCTCATATTCTACTCATCATTCTGAAAAAGCGCTGAATCTACGAATTAAACGATCGGATCATGGAGTTTGGCGTATATAAAAATCTTCGCTTATATTACAATATCCGTCATCATCGGGAACAAAACCAACTCCAAGAGCGGTACCGAGCATAATTACCGCAGTATGCTCCTGACCGGCAAACGCCCGGGCGGCCGCAGTCCCGTCGTGACAGAGTTCAACCCCGATCATACGTCCGAGCGCCCCGGAAACGCGTTCGCTTAAAATGCCTGGGTTAATGCTGTCCGGATCGGAATAAAGGCCACGACCGGGCGACCGGACCGGGCTCAAACCGTCCATATAGCTTGCGACACTACACCTTACAATCTCATTCTCCGCTCCCGCATCGTCGATTGTCGAGGCGATCGTGTCGGCCATAAAAGCCGCGACCCCCTCAGACTGTTGCGGCAACGTCACCGATTTAAGTAAATCTACCGACCTTAGTAACCCACCATCATATGTAGCCAAGGCTCTTTTGGCATTCGTGTTTCCAAAATCGAAAATGGCCCGTTTCCCAAAATCATCATTAGTACTTCTGGCAAGACCGATTACCGGCAGATAAGAAGGATTGCCCGCACGCACAACCTGCACCGGTAGGCCAAAATTCTCAATACTTCTGTTTATGGCGCTACTTATAATTTCCCCGAATTTACCATTCATTAGTCCACCACCGAGGTAAACTCGTCTGATACTTTGCCAATGCTCAAGATACTTTTTCTCCCATGCGTCCACTTCTCCGCCCACCATGCTTTCCCCGTCTAAGAGATGGCGCAAAAAAATTGCAAAATTTTCTCCATATCCTGATAAAATACCGTAAAGATCTTCGTCCACCTCATCCGATGTTAAATCAGTATTTACAGAGTATAAAACTGCAGAATCTGGACCCGCCGTAGATCTGACCTGTCGGATCGCATCGGCCAGGCTATGCGCCGAAAACATCAAATATGCGGTCGCTCCCCGAAACTCTCTTTTGTTCAAAGAAGCATCAGGCTTGAGATATTGCGGATTAAATACTTCGGTCATGTTTCTCCTCTATATAATTTTTTTATTGCTAAAATAACCACAGGATGAGCAATAGAATTTTACACCTATAGAATATGAAAAGTAATAAAACCCAAAAATATGTAACGCTTCTTCGGGGGATAAATGTCGGCGGCAATAACAAAGTGGAGATGTCGCGCCTGAAAATTGTGTTTGGAAAGTTGGGATTTGGCGATGTATCCACATATATAAACTCGGGCAACATAATATTTACATCGGAAATAACAGAAAAAGAAAAGCTGGTAAATATCATAGAAACCGCCCTTAAAACGGAATTCGGACTTGCATTGAAATGCGTTATCCGGGAAAGTGCGAATATCAAACTGCTCGCAAAAAGTATAAGCCCGTCATGGAAAAACGATACCGATCAAAAAACGGATGTTTTGTTTCTCTGGGAACACTATAACAACAAAGACTCACTGAAACTGATAAAAAACAACCCCGAAGTCGACAATCTTGTTTATTTGGAAGGAGCCATTGTCTGGAATATAGAGCGAAAAAACTACACAAAAAGCGGCATGCACAAATTCATCGGCAGTGAAGTTTATAAAAATATGACCGCGAGAAACATAAACACAATAAGAAAGCTCGCCCTAATTATGGATTGAGTTGGTATCGCAAAGCCACCACTCCGCAATCGAAATTGACAAACTTATCCGTTTTCAGCGCTATTCGTTTTTTCGACTCGGAAAATACAGACAGTCCGCCACCCAATATTACCGGATTTATGAAAAACCAATACTCATCTATCAACGAATGTTCGGTAAACAATCTGATCACCGAAGGGCTGCCAAGAAGAAGAATATTGCCGCCTTCCGACTTCTTGAACCGGTTTATGAAATCGGCAAAATCGGCCCCGACGAACCGCGTTTTATCTTTAGCTTCTCCAACCAATGTTTTGGTAATGACTATTTTTTCTACCGTGTTATACCATTGGGAATGCTCTTTGTCGTGTTTGCTGGCACCCGGTTGTTTGGCGGCCGTTGGCCAATAAGCGTCCATCATCTGCCAGGTTTTTCTCCCGTAAAGTGCGGTATCGGCCGATTGGGTAATTGTATTTACAAAATCAAACATATCGTCGCTCAGCTTTATCCAGTCCATTTCGCCATTGGGGCCAGCCGCGTATCCGTCGAGTGAAATATGCGCGTGACTTATTATTTTTCTCATATTCAGTTGAAAATATTTAATATAACTGCAGAGATTTAAGTATATCTTTTTTTAGTGAAATAATCGCACTGTGATAATTTTCACTAAATCTTGTAATCGATAAATGCAGTTGCTAATATATAAC
>CAYMOO010000120.1:1233-3516 GCA_964392185.1 uncultured Gammaproteobacteria bacterium | reverse complement strand
GACGTGATTTTTTCTTAGCAGAACCACAAAGCTGTTCTGCTAATTCATAAGCTCTATAAAAAGGATATTTTGCAGGAACTATAGCTACCCAACCACAACAACTCACATTACTATGTATTCTCATACTTGTATTATTAAAAATACTTTAATTTCATATATATGAAGTATAGAATAGCTACGGCAGTCTTTATATTTTTTTTATCTATAGTTGGGTTTTGAGGTATATAAATATGTATAAAGAATCTCCATAGCAGATACCCGTGCTTCATCTACGGTCTAGGATACTGCAAATGTTTCTTTTTCTTCACCGCAAACGTTATAAACAATGGATTAGCAAATACTGCTATATTTATTAAAAATAATCCTGTAAATAAATTATCAGCGGTAACCATATCGCTTCACTACCGTCCAGATAAAATAAAATATATTCCTGAAAAAGATAATCCGAATGGGGGAACAGTGGTTCTATCTCATGTAGGAATAATACCAACAAGCAATTTACCGGGTGGATCGTTTTGCCTTACTACCGCAACCTTTCAAATGCTTTCAACCGCACCGCCTGTAAGCCCGATTATTATTAGTATAAATGCACAAGATACCGCATTTGAAGCGGCGGGGCCAGATGTAATCTAAACAGTGTCTGTTGATCCACAAAAAAGCCAGACTTCAATCTTGAATCCGCCACCTGTAACTCCGACTAAAACTTTGCCAACACTAACAAACATTCCAACTTCAACAGCAATTCCAACACACATTCCAAGTCCTACAGTGTCATATATACCAATACCTACGTTGACTCCAGGCCAGATAACAATATATATTAAACCAACAGCAGATTCCATGATAAGAGCTGATAAATCAACCCAAAATTATGGAACAGATAAAGAATTAACAATCGATTTACAGCCACAAAGAATCAGCTATCTAAAATTCGATTTAACACCACAAAGTATTAAAAGTTTCATTGAAACTTACTCTTCGTTCATCTGTATCAAATACGAAATTGTATGTAAATACATGTCAAAATACTATTTGGAATGAAAAGAAAATAATATATAAAACCACACAAGGCACTATTGGCACCATTTCCGGTACAAGTAAGAGTGTATCTAATTTTGATGTAACTCAAATATTACAATCAAACGCCGGATCATTAACTAGTATTGAATTAAGTTCGCCAGTTGATAGGACAATACATCTTTTAACTTTTCTTAGAATTTCCTGGTAATATTTACCATATATTGTAGCTTTTCTACCTGAATTTCATTTTAGTCATATTTGAATGTCCGATCTTTTTAATTTTTCTCATAATTTAAGTAGACTCTCAAATAAGGTATTCCACCCATGCTCCGCATAGTCCACACCGAAAGAGTCCTCCGCTTCAGTATTATTGAAAATAACTTTTTCTCCAGATTTCGAAGTCTCCTATATCTACTTTCGTATCGGTTGCCGAATAATTGGAGCCGGGGTAATTGAAATTGGCGTCGATCACCGAGCCGTCATTATCTTCATCAGTGCCACAGGTAGAAGAATCGGTTTGGTTACAACCGGCAAAATATTCTTTTCTCCATATCTCGAAATCGGGTAGTGTCGCGAATTTATTGTTGGTATCGCTTTTACAATCGGCATCACCATATTGTTTGTTCTGACAGTAAGAAGCAGGCACAGTGGGCGAAGGCGTTACCGGAGCGACATCGACACTATTTAAGTATTCCTCCAAATTCGTATATCCGTCGCCATCGCGGTCTGCGGCACCATCATCGGAAGCGATATTCTCTCCATGCGATTGCTCCCATATATCGGGCATACCGTCGTGGTCGGTATCTGTCGGCGCCGTACCCGCCGTAAGTACCGGCCAGCCCTTATCGTCTATCGGATCGGATATGGAATACTTAGTATAATCCGTTGCCGTAAGATAGACTCTTCCTGTGCTTCCGCCATAGCACGAATTCATACCCGGACAATCGATAACTTTTCCGCCACCCGACTTCACCTCTTCGACAATGCGCTTATCGACCGCATCGGGTCTCATAAAGACAGTTCCATCGGCATTCAAACCCCTATTGGCACCGGAATCCTTTAATACGATATCTTTTATCGAAGCGGCTGGCTGAGCCTGCAATGTTGATCCGGTAACCGTCGAGTTCGAGCGTGAATCGGTAACATACCTATTACAACTGGCGTCGACAAGCGACCAATCGTCCATTGTACCGACAGTCCGGTTAGGGCCGATATTGTCATGGACATAAAGTTTACTACCGGTTGCGAAATGATCATTGGTGC
>CAYMOO010000120.1:0-1133 GCA_964392185.1 uncultured Gammaproteobacteria bacterium | reverse complement strand
CCGCGCCCGCCAACAGACTTCGCCCCGAATCCCGAAGCTCCGGGAAAAGCGACCGGTTCGACTGCGTTTACAGAGAAAAAGTAAGCACTGATAAATGAAATAACAAAAAAAGAAAGTAGATGCTTAAAAAATGACATATAGATATAGACTCAGTTTACAAAAAAATACCAGTCTAGGATAGCTATTTTAGCAAGCAATTTTCTAGATCAACAGTACAACGGGTATATCCTTTATGAAACTTTGCGCCAATGTATATGTATATGCGCCCTGATTGGGCAAGACGAGCACATCGCCGACTTCCATCTTGTCGGCAAAACAATAATACCCCCAGATATCATGAGGCGTACACAAAGATCCGTAAATAATAACCGGGATTTCTTTTGTGCCGGGGTGGGTAAGGTTGAAAACAGGGGAGTAACACTCTTCGAATTTTTCCCAACCTACCATATTATTGCCGCCGTTGGCGATTACAATTCCCTCCGCTTTCACATCAATAACTTTCAGTACGATATGCATGGCATAAGTCGATAGTATGCGACCGGGCTCGGCAAAATATCTACAATCTTGAAGCATGTATAAATTTTCCTTTATCGACTCGCTAATTTTTTTTGCATATTCTTCCAGTTTTATCGAACGGTCCATGTCGTAAGCATGCTTTTTATCCGATATAAATGTTCCTTCCTCGTTGTCCGGAACAAAGCCACCACCGAAATCGACGAACTTCACACCGGCAAGCACTTCAGGAGAAAAATTTCCCCTCAAGTAATTACCTAATTTTTTTATAGCGTCAGTATATGGTATAGCGCTCGTATTCCAGCTCATATGCATCTGAATTCCCGATGGGAGAACGTATTTATCTTTTCCGGCATCGTTCCAAAAATCAGCCAACCGTTCCATTGGTATACCGAACTTATCCCAAATTCCGTGAACGGAAGTATTTATACGGACTCCGATTCTTATTTTCTTTTTTTTGATGGCTGCAATTTTTTTCAGACGCGCAAGTTCGCCGAAACTATCGACATTCAATACCACTTCCGGGTAACGGAATGCAAGATCGAGTTCGGCATCAGTCTTCCCCGGGCCGCTAAATAAAATGTCTTCCGCACCGGTATCTTTTGCCAGCTTCAACTCAC
>CAYMOO010000119.1:0-3559 GCA_964392185.1 uncultured Gammaproteobacteria bacterium | reverse complement strand
ATTCCGTGTCTTGCTTTATTTTGGGTTTATCGTTATCAAATGTCGAAAGGAAAGTGGGACTACCCGGATCGAGCAGGTTCCAAGCGTCAAATTGCGCTGATTGTGGGACATACTCCGATATTTTTCTGGCCGCAGTCGTTCTTATATATCTCTCCGATAGATAGCCGGTGACGTATTTATTTTTAGATATGGTATTTCCCTTGAAGTATTTCGCACCGCTGAAAATGGCGTAAATAAGCAGAAAGGCCAACAAAAATTTGAGTGCCATCGGCTTGACCTCGCTCATAAGATAACCAGAAAAATAAGCAATCCCGAACAAAATCAAAACCAAGAATCGCCACGGGAACTGGAACACGGCGATAAAATTCCTTAAAACATCCCAAATTGGTTTCGAGGGGTATAAAGTCATAAATAACGCGATCACCGTTACCGCCAATATATACAAATCAATCCGACTGACCGGTTTGGGCAGTGCCCGCCGCACTCCGAGCTTCATTCCTCTACGGATAATAAAAAATAAAAATAGTGTCATTCCCAAGACGCCGGTTATAATCTGAATTTTTCCAAGCATAAAAGACATGCCGTCATTCAGACATCCGGGCGCGGACCCGCCGAACCCCCAACCGTTCGCTGTCCAAATCTGAAAAAGACACAAAAAATGATCAGCATATTTTGTCTTCATTGCAACCTCTCTCGCATAAGTCATTCGTGATTCGACAACCGCCGGTATCAAAAAGTAAGAAGACAATAATAGAGCAACTCCCATGACTGTAAAATTGCGCCTTTTACCACCCGCCAAATTCAATATATAAATTACCGCAATCGGCAAAAATACCAGCGATAAGACATTATGTGTCGTCAGCAAAAAAGAAAGTACAAATGCTGTTGTTATGTATATCGATACACTCCTCTCTTCTGAATTACGCTCAAAAAAATAGAGTGCTAAAGGTAATAGAGCGATGAACCAGACTTCTCCCAAATTTCCCCTAACAAATATTTCACTCGCAATCCAAGGAGACGAAATATATATTAGACCACCGAAGATCGCGCTGCTCAATGAAAATTTCTTTCTCAAATACAGCATCATGCTTAACCCGCCGACAATCACCGCCAAAAGGAATGAGAGTTTGAGACTGTCGGCTATATCAAAACCCAAGAGGACAAGTCCGGATGATACCCAGTAAGAAAAAGGGGCATAAAAATTAAATACCGGATAACCCATAGAGAAGGAAAAATGTGGAGCCATACGCGGAGGTATGACAAAATTTTTTATATTGTAAGTAAACTCCTGAAGTCGGGGCCCCTGAGATTCATCATGAAAAATATACATTGAATTACCCGGTAGTAGGTTGTATCGGAATAAAATCGCCACCGCCGCCAAAACCAATAATATATAAACCAAATATTTGTTTATCATCTGTGCTTCATTTAACCACTAAAGATCTTTCCTTGTCTCTTGCTGGCCTCGGCTACGGAAGTAATCATCAATTTGTCAATTCAAACAAATAAAGTACGGCCTTTCCTCCCGGCTTATCATATCTGCGTATAAGTTTAATTGGCCACTCCTTCGGGTAATCGAATTGATGCGAAAACACTACGTAAACATGATTCTTTGCTAGTTCTTTTTGATTTTCCCTAAGCTGTACCTCTCCAAGCGGCCAATAACCTTTTATGTATATTCTGTCGGTTGACAGTAAAAAAGTGTCCAGCATGTCGGAAGACAAACCGAAATTGCCATCGGCCAATATGATAACCGGCTTATCCGTGCTTTTTTCACGCGCATACTCTACCACTTCTTTTATACCCCACCCCGCTGTCCAACCCTCGACGTATTGGCCGCGATCGATTGGTGGCATCGGGATATTTTTGTAGTCGAATAATATTGTGTAGCTGGCATAAGCTATCGATATAATATATAAAGCCAATATAATTGCGGTAATTCTTTTCCTGTCTTTTCCGAATCCAAAATTGGCGGTAAAATATGTGGCACCCACAACGAGCAAACTGCCTAAAAATACGGTATATCTCGGGAATAAGACTTTAGAAAAAAAGCCGATAAGAAGATAAGGGATAATAAGCCACAGAGTAAGATAAATTCCCAGCCTCCTGTTTTTTTCGTAGGAAAGGAATAAACCCGCGACCCCGATCAATGAAAAAAAGAAGCCGGACTCCCAGAAAACATATTGCGGTACCAAATAGTAGTTTCGGGAAATGACAGAGAACGGTTCTTTCTTAAACTCTTCGAACGTAAGTACGAATGTCGTATTTTTTTGGGCAACATAGTGCATATACGGAGACAATCTCTGGATATTGTAGATTAGGACGGCAAGTATCATAACCGCCAAAAAAAGCACTGCATAATTCAAGATATTATTTATCGTCTCCCGTTTCTTACGGTTTATGAAAAAAATCGGTGCCAACGCGCTCATCCCCAAAAAAATTTGCGCCGAAGATTTGGCAAGAAGAGCGAACCCGGAAACAATACCCATAATGAGGGCCACATCCAATCTTCGTGTGCGGGCCAATAAGATCGATAAAAACAACATCCATATAAAAAAAGCGTTGACTCCCGAATCGACAAGCGCCATCCTGTCGTAAAAAAGAAAATAAGGATTAACTACATAAATAAATGTGCCGATTATCGCCGTTTTTTTGCCGAATAAATACCAAAGAAGCGTCAACATTCCGGCCAAACCAAAAAATCCGGTGGCGAACCGGCAAGAAGCGCATTATTGGGAAATAATTTCAAGAAAGGAATCGTACCCCAGGTTTGCAAAGGCTGCTTTCCGTCCGTCAAAGATATAAAACGCCAGGCCGCATCGTGCCAGGCAGTCTTTGCCCAATGTATGTATATTCCCTCATCGGAAAATATTGGAAAATTGTCCAGCCGATAAAGTCGGGTAAATACATAAACCGCGATTATACCGCCTATCAAAAGCAGATCGGTGCGAGTAATATTTTTACGTATAAGCCGAACTACCCCCATCAGATCGATCATAGCTAATATTATACCTTATTCCCTCATGTGTATCTATCCGCTACCTTGGAAGCACCGAAGGAGTCGGGTTTGATTTTTACGGCATAGCCGCTGCCGCGGACCATATTGGTTACTTCACTTATCAGCTCTCGCGTCGCCCCGTTGGGTCCGATATCTACATGTATCTGTATGTCATATCGTGAAATACCATTCTCCCGGAATAAGGTTACGAAATGCTCCGATGTTTCGAGCGACATCGTCGCCTCCTGATAAATTCTCTCTTTGAGACTGATTTTTTTGTTCTGCAGCTCGCGTTTCCAAAAATATATCCCGCCGCCGCCTATCCGGTGGATTATCAATGCCGAGACGAAGTCATATATATTTCCGGATACCTTCTGCGAATCTGAGCCGACAATAATTTCATATTTGGCGACTTTATCTCCACGCATATATTTGCCGACTATTTTCTTCAGCTGCTCAAGCGTTACCTTACCGTATGTGGGGCTATGGTAATACATTTTCCTATTGTAACACGAAGAATATACGAGACATTGGAATTGGCGTTTATATGAGGTAAAATAC
>CAYMOO010000118.1:0-3586 GCA_964392185.1 uncultured Gammaproteobacteria bacterium | reverse complement strand
TGTAAACAGGGTTAAGTGTCCCGCTATGTGCGGGACTTTTTGGGTATCTCACCCCTTCGGAACCGGTACAAGGTTACCTCGCATTAATGAGGGCCCCTAAGGCTCTCTCGCAGGCTGCAACTAGCCACAGTCTGTTATTGATATCCAGGGTATCCAATAGTGGATTACTTTGAATGCCCCAAAGAGCGTTAAAATAATCCACATAATTTGGATTTGTACCGAGGCCGAGCAATTCCGCCAATCGTCCATGCGTAATACGGAATTCTGTATTCTCATGGATGATGTCGGCGGCCACTAATTCCGCGACTTGTCGAATAAACGTTTCTTGACGTTCTTGTTCGGCGTCCATAAAAACCTCCGTGTTAAGAAAAAAGATCCTATATATAAAAACAATTTTCTATATATAAAATCTTTGCCGTGACATATTTTATCTTATAGTAGATTTATATGCAACCATCGCCTATAAAAAGCAGCGCTAAATTTTTCTCAAGGAAGAAACCAATACGTGGTTATCCAGTATCGTCCCCTGCACAATCATCTGTGTTCCGGTTTGCGGTAGGCCAATATCGGCGCTTACAAAATGAAGAATGTATAAGCTACCATTTTGGGTTGTTAGAGTAAAATTTTTACCGAATTCTTTCGGCTCTCCCGCATCTACTCCCGTGCTCTCTACCACGCCCTCGAGAGTTCCTTTCTTTTCGATAAACATTTTCGCTTCTTCGGGCAAAAACGCGATCAGATCTTCGGAAAAAATAGTCGACTGCACTGCCTGCGGGTTCTCGTTCATAACGGCAAGCATCGCCTGCTTCCGGCCTTCGGCCAATGTCACAATCACCTCTTTTTGAGAAGGTGTCATGACGCCGGCACTTGTGCTTTGCAGTTGGGCCAATTGCGTTAGCCTTACGGTCATCGTGTAAGCGTCTTCAAGATAAGATTGTGTTGCTGCCGGTTGCGCGGCGTTCACTTTATCGAAAGGTGTATTTTTCTTTTGCGTGAGCATTATAGAAACCAATCGCGAGAAAAACACTATCATTACGATAAGAATAACTACGAAGAATACATAGAAATAATTCAAAATTTTCCCCAAATCAATATCGTCCATACTCTGTTTCTATCAATGTATAATTTATCAAACATTATGTCAAGAAGAGAACAGTCGGCCGGCGGCATCATCTACCGGAAAATTGGCGATAAAATCGAATGGCTTGTCACCCAACATTCCCAGCATAAAGGCTGGGGTTTCCCCAAAGGATTAATAGGTGATAAAGATAATAGTGAAAGCATGGAAAGCGCCGCTTTGCGGGAAGTGCGCGAAGAAGGCGGTATCGCCGCCAAAATAATCGATCCCATAACGGTTGAGGTAAAATTCACCTATACATTCAAAAACGAATTGGTATACAAAAAAGTATTCTATTATCTTATGGAATACGTATCGGGCGATCCGGCCGATCACGATTGGGAAGTGTCGGAAGCAAAATTCCTTCCCGAAGAGGAAGTAAAAAAAATTCTTACCTTTGAATCCGATAAACAAGCATTCAAAAAAATTTTGGAAAAATATATTGGAGCGGGCGAAGGGAATTGAACCCTCTGTCTTCTCCTTGGCAAGGAGACATTTTACCGGTAAACTACGCCCGCGAGCAAATAAAGTATAACAAAGCACACTCAATTCAGCAACATGACCACACAACAATTACCGGAAAAATTTATTGATCGAATCAAACTTCTATACTCTAAAAATGATATCGAAAACATTCTCCATTCATTCGGCAAAGATAAATCTGTAGTGATCCGCGTCAATACGCTTAAAAGTTCCCAAAGTCAGGTAACAGAAACATTTCGAACATTGAATATAGATTTCGATCAGGTCAACTGGTATCAAGATGCTTTTATTCTGAAAAATATGTCCGCCCGGCAAGTGACGGATCTCGAAATATTCAAAAACGGCTCGATATACATCCAGTCTTTATCCAGTATGATTCCGGCGCTCGTACTTGAGCCGTTAGCCGGTGACAAAGTCCTCGATATGTGCGCCGCTCCCGGAAGTAAAACTACACAGATAGCCGCCATTATGAACAACCAAGGTGAGATTATAGCCAACGATATCAGCCGGGAACGCCTTTACAAACTAAAAGCTAATCTTGAGCTACAGGGCGTGACGAATGCGATGACGACTTCTATGCCAGGACAAAGACTTTGGCAAAAATATAAAGAATATTTCGATAAAGTATTACTCGATGCCCCCTGCTCCATGGAAGGCAGATTCAAAACTTCCGATCCTAGCACTTATACCGATTGGTCGGAGAAAAAAATTACCCAGATGGCCAAACAACAACGCTGGCTTCTCCGCTCTGCAATCAGCGCCACAAAAGCTGGGGGTATCATTGTCTACTCCACATGTACTTTGGCTCCCGAGGAAAATGAGGGAGTAATAGATTGGATTCTGGAAAAAGAAAAAGGGAAAGTGATAATCGAAGATATAAGCCTAAAAATAGGAAATATGACTAAAGGAGTAACGAGCTGGAAAGATAAAAAGTTTAATGAGGACGTAAGTAAATCCGTGAGAATTCATCCGGGTGAAATTATGGAAGGTTTTTATATAGCGAAACTTAGGAAGATAAAGTCGAATATGTAACTCATTAATGATTCAATTTCTCAATCAGTAACTCCCACTCAAATAACTACTTTTTTACAACAAGTCGGAGAGCAATAAAGGCCAAAAAAATCGCTATTAAAAATAGTAAAGCAACTACTTCAGCCCTATTGAGGATTTGATTAATGATATCCATAGTATTTTGCCAGCTTCTGACTTACGAGAGAACTTATAAAAAATAGTATAGCAAGAATCGTCCGGGAGATAAATGACCAAACGTTGTCCGGCACAAGTGCTGCGAATAACCAGTTGGAGGCAATCCCGACCAAAAATGGATCGAGTTGCCTTAAGACACTTACAAGCATATGTCTAGATATTAATGACTATATCTGAAAAGTACAATCGTTTATAAACTACAAAGTAGACAAAAATATTGTTGGTGCAAGCTGTCTGATCCTTTCTCATCCCAAACGAATTTAGGAGGAAAAAGAATCAGCCCTCGCAAACGAGGAGTGAAAGAATCGCGACTCCCGCACCTTAACCAGCATTAGGCTAAAGTACAAGAATCTCTTCATCCGTCACCC
This sequence comes from uncultured Gammaproteobacteria bacterium, assembly GCA_964392185.1. GTDB lineage: Bacteria > Patescibacteriota > Microgenomatia > UBA1406 > GWC2-37-13 > CAYYYG01. The sequence continues at coordinate 412 of CAYMOO010000118.1, read as the reverse complement.
GCGATTTCGTCGCGAGGGCTGAGATTATTGCTCTCTTATCCCGCCAAGCGGGACTAAAGGTCCCCTTGGTAGTGACCAAGAGAGCAAACTGTTAACAAGGGATTACTTCTTTACTGGTCGACCTGAGGCGCGGTCCAGTGGTTCTTCTCAATCTGACCAGCATCACAGTACCACCATTCCTTTGACCAAGGTTGACCGTCGATATCTGGTGTGTCCGGAGCTGAGGGCAAAGACGTTCGTGAGCGCAACAGCTCTTCCTCTGTAGTCAGATAGACATACTGATTTCTGTCCGTGATACGAATCCACGGAGGAACATCTTTGTATCCGTTAGAATCCGGTTCAGGGTAACCAAGCTTTACACCACACAACGACGCCATCCATTGGCTGAAGCGAGGATAGTTGGTAACAATGT
>CAYMOO010000117.1:0-3593 GCA_964392185.1 uncultured Gammaproteobacteria bacterium | reverse complement strand
TGATGATATGACAGCCATATCCGTATTTGATACATGCGGAATAAACCACAGTACCTGTATCTGCAGCCAATACCGGAGGCAATCCCCTGTTTGCTATGTCAAGAGCCATATGATACCAGATAGGATTCTGGGTAATCGTACCCGAAGTCGGCCAGATAAAGTTGGACGACCCCTTAACTCCTGCCTGAATTTGTGTGTTATATTGGGCCACATACTTTGGTTTTTCTTCTTCTATAACACCATCAGGAACATAAAGCGTCTGGCCCGAATTTAAAGCGAACGTATCAAGGTCGGCAAAGTCATTGAAAGGAAAGTTAAGTATTTTCTGTGGGTCGGTTTTGTATTTTTTAGCGATCGTATAGATGTTTTCACCAGATACCACTCTATGAACAATTCCGTTCATTGGTGGAATCTTCAATACCTGTCCGACTTTTATTTTGTCAGTTTTAAGATCGTTGGCCCATTTTATAGTATCCACGTTGATTTCATATCTGTCAGCAATAACACTCATGGTCTCACCTTTTTCCACTATATGATCTATAACATTTGAGCGGGGTTTGATCGAAAAATTGGTGAGAAATGAATTTTCGTAAGGATTGTAAGACACCACCGACTCGGCAGTCGCAGTCTCGGACGTGTCGAGTGACTGCAAAAATGGATTATTTTCGGCTATGGTTGGACCTCCGATAAAAACCGTTACCACCAAGAGGAAAAAAGAGGTATTAAGAAATGAACTCGAATATTTGCCGCGTTTTACGATAAGAAGAGCCACAATGATATCCTTCACCTTCTCAATATTGTGACCGGCTCCGATTATGCGCGAACGTGCGTATTGTTGAAAAAACTGCAAAAACTCACGAAGTGATTGCATACGGGATAGGTATATTTTACCATGCGTTTCGTCATTGTATTGTGAAAAACAAATCGTTTATATTATGATTATGCCTCAAAATCCACCTCTACCTGGCGATACGATATTAAACCCGAACCAGATGGTGAAGATACACTGGAAAGTCCAGGCGATCGTGCATTTTTTTCTAAGTCTTCCCATTGCCTGTCTTACGGTATTCTCTTGGGGGATTCCAATAGAAGCGCTCGGCCGGATGACTTTAGTATATCTGGGATTATATTTTTTTATATACTTTCCGCTTTATTACATTTTTCCGCGTTACGGACTGCTTCCAGTAAAACACATAATCGAAAAATTGAACACACATCAACCACTATCAGACGATGAGTTGACCCGATTAGTTTCCTATATAATCAACTATCCATTACCGGCGGCGGTGGCTACTGCAATTATTGAATTCTCCGCATTCTGTTTCGGTGGTTGGGTGTGGACGACCGGATTATTTGTGCCGGAACTTCTTCGTATTATCAATATCGCTCTTCTTGAAACATATATATTAGGCGTAGTTGTCGCCATAAATATATCATTTTTGAATCTGATAATGATCGAAAGCTACTTGCGCGAAGAGGTAGAACGGATATCAAATATATATTCACAAACAATAAACCTAAATATCCGCTTCCGGAAAATTTCTATGTTTACCAAAGTTTTCTACCTCATACTTCTTACGACTTTTGCCGGCGAAATATCGATATTCATCTTTTTCACCACTTTCATAATGTCGACCGACCCTACCAAATTCTTAGGAAATTTAGCTTTTGTGGTAGCGGTGGTAATCATTAATCTCTTATATATTCTTATCCTTGCTCCGATAGTTGCACGAAATTTCATATCACCAATAAGCCGATTGGGTAACTGGATCAAAAACATTTCGCCGGAAAACCTTAAAACCCGATTAAGATTTTTTACCAACGACGAAACAGCCGATATTATTAAAGGTTCAAACGAAATGATTGAACGCTTAGAAAAAAGTCGTGATTACATTGAGTCGGAAAGAAATCAGCTATCAGCTGTGCTACAAGGAGTGGCTGATGGGGTGATAGGCTTGGATCAGGATTACAACATTAAAGTAATCAACAAGGCGGCAGAAGAAATATCCGGATGGCATTACGACGAGGTAAAGGGGCGAACCGTCGATGATGTGATCAAATTGTACGATCGTGATAGTAAGCCAATTGCTTTTCAACAACTTTGGCGCAATTTTGTATGGACGGAAGCAAATATATTAACCTCCAAACATAGAGATCTGAAATTCAAAGATAAATACGGTAAGGAAAAATATATCGACCTATTATTATCACCAATGTCTCAGAATAAATCCATGTCGATTGCGCATATCGTCACCTTTCATGATGTTACCGGAGAAAGACAGCTCGAATCCATGAAACTCGACTTTGTCGCAACCGCAGCGCATGAACTGCGTACTCCACTTACGGAAATAAGAGGATATCTGGAATTGGTATCCGGCGAAAAAGATAAGCTTTCCGAAGAAGGTCGGGTTTATCTTTCCGACCTTCAACAAAGCTCCAAATCTCTCGCGAAAATAATCGACGACCTTCTCAATACCTCAAGAATAGAACGCAACCTTTTCCGAATCGACCCGCACCCGTTCGATATCTATAAAACCACCGAAGAAGTAATTCTAAACTACAGTAAAGCAGCTGCGGATAAAAAACAGAGTCTAATTATGGAAAGACAAAACGCTTCATCATGCCTGGTCATGGCTGATCAATACCGTATAAAAGAAACTCTGGGGATATTAGTCTCAAATGCAATTCACTTCTCAGACTCTCCCGGCCATATAATTGTCAATCTGAATAACGGGGAAAAATATATAACCGTCTCTGTTGCGGATTCGGGAATTGGTATTCCTAAAGAATCGATGCCAAAATTATTCACGAAATTCTACCGCGTCTCAAACGCAATAAAAGAAGGCACAAAAGGCCCAGGTTTGGGTCTTTATCTTGCAAAAGCCATAGTAGAACTACATGGGGGGAAAATTTGGGTGGAGTCGCAAGTCGGAAAAGGATCCACATTTAGTTTTACTCTACCCAAAGTTATCCAATCGTTATAACCCACTACATGGCCAGTTAGGTTTCACGGAAGAATTGGTGCAATGTTCCTCGGCTGCACAATATCTCGAATCGCCATCTGAACAAATGAAGCCGTTATTTGGCGCCGTTCCTCCCGGGGTATTACAGGTGCAGATCGGTGAGAATACCGTCCAATTGATAGGACTTCTTGAAGCCCTCGGCGTTACTTTTGATAAATTATCGGCGGACGTATAGAAAATCAGCTGACCGGCTTCACCCGGCATCGCGCCTTCGGTGAAAATGTAGTAACTGACAAAGAATCCTTGCGCTCCGTTTGGTAGTGTCAATGCTGTGACTGTAGGATTACCAAAAGCAATACTACGATTATGTGTATAAGGATCTAGCTTTCTATATGTATTAGCAGACACATTGCTGAGTATCGATCTCCAGGTATCCCAGCGGTCCTTTACCAACTGGCCTTCATATACCGTGTAATTGGTCGCGGTTACGAAATCGTCACGATCGCCGAAGTTACCCCCATAGCCGTTTTGGGTAAAATAATTATTGATCGCCGTGTTATCTGCCGACTGCCAAGAACTAAAGTTTGCGAGTGAGCCGGTGGCGTTTTTGTCGGTCGTACCAGTAAAATA
>CAYMOO010000116.1:0-3596 GCA_964392185.1 uncultured Gammaproteobacteria bacterium | reverse complement strand
ATTGTTATAACAACTTAAAATACATTCAGACGAAGATTATATTATACATGCAGAAGTTCTGTCACAAGGAGTAAAAATACTATATTTAAAGACTATCTGCCCTTTGTCTTAAAGTTATTAACTTGCGAAGTGTAACCGATGCCGGCACTATTGCGGGAGAATACTTTATAGTAATAGCGTGTATTTGATTTAAGGTTTGTAATAGTCACCGTATGGTTAATTACAAGGGTCATATTTTCTGCAGTTTTGAGATTTAAGTTAGAACTTGAGGTTCCATACACAACTTGAGTCGTGCCTGGTTGAGAGGTCTTCCAAGAAATGCTGGCTTGTGCAGATAATATGTTAAATGAAGTTATATTACTAAAGGTAATAGGCCCTGCATTCGTTGTTGGCGTGGGCGACGGAATTACTGTTGGTATAGGAGTATTTGTTGCAGTCGGATTAGGTACTTTAGTCGGAGTGGGCGTGGGTGATACTACAGGAATCGTCGGTGTAGGAGTTGGCGAGGCAGCACTGGTTGGTGTTACTGCACCTATATTCAATGGATTTTTATACACATGTACGCGGCCTCTATTTAAGTCTCCGATATAAACATTATGTTCATTATCAACAGTCAGGCTGAATGCTGTTGAGCTGAAATCATTAAAATACATATCAGGGTTGGCTAGAGAAGTCAGAGAATTGGGATTATTGTACACTCCAACAAATCTGCCGCCTCGAGGATTGCCCCAATACCAAGGGTCGAATCCCACAATCATGGCGCCATTCGATTCAAAAGCCGGTCCCCAAACAGCCACCGATGAAAATACTTTTGAAGCACTCGGCGCATAAATAACTGATGGGTTGCTGGTGGGGAAGAGACTATTATTAAAGACTAGCAGTCTTCTATTACCGCCGGCTTCTGTTAAATTATCCGACACATATAAATTATTTGAGTTGTCAAAAGATAATGCCGTTGGCAAACATAATGTAGAATCTGTAGCTCCTGTAACCGGTGCTCCGCCCCGGTTGCACTGCACGTCGGTACCATTAAGCTGTCCTAATATCACATCGACAACCGGGTTGTTGGATAACGGATCACGGATCCGGAATACACGGCTCGCACCCGCCTGGCTCGCCCACAAAAATTCACTATTGTCGGTTGGCTGGACTCCCCAAAATACATTGTCAAAACTTGTTAATGTCCCGCCTCCTAGAATCGGCAACGGCAGTGTAATTGTCTTCACTGGCTGCGCAGCGGATGTTAAAGGAAGGGTAAAGAGTTGGATTCTGTTTGGATAATCTGCTTCCCGCGCGCTGGTCACCCATAAATGATGATTCTTATCGGCTTTAATAGTGAAGCAGCAGCCGTTAAATAATGAAGAAAAAGTTCCCAGTATACTGCCCGATGCTGGTTGTCCAGCCAAGGCAGCAGCCGGATCATTCCAGAAAAGTACCCGACCGGTGTCGGCAATAATCAGTTGTCCATCGCTAATGACTGTGCCTTTTGCCGAATTTAATGTCGAGGCGGTCGGTAAATTCCCATACAAACTTGACTGCACAATTTTTTTAGTTGGCTGAATAAGCGACACGCTTGGTTCAAATACAATTACGCTGCTATGATAGTCGCCTAATCGGTTGGCTGCGTATGCGTTGCCTGTACTATCAAAACCAATAGACCCATTCACTCTGCCGAGGACATTTCCATTATTCCGCCATCCCAATTCTTTAATTTTCTGGTTTGTCGTGGGATCCCAGAGTTCTACCGTACTATGACCATTATTAGTAATCCAAACTTTCCCAGGATTAGTTGGTTCAAAGTCAATTCCCATGGGGAAAGAAAGATCTGTTCCTAAAAGAGTGCCTGCTTTTCCAAACGTCGTACTATCAAAAGGAGGATTGTATACGACCACTCTATTATTAGATGTATCAGCCACATACACATTGCCGTCTGGTCCAACCCGCACCGGCCCCGGATAATTTAATTGATTCAGCGCAGATCCGTTAATTTTAGTTGTGAAACTTGTCTGTCCCAGAACATAATCGGCAGTATGAGAACCGGGTGGAAATCTTAGTATCCGATGATTACCGCTGTCATTCACCCATAAGTTGCCGGCGGCATCAATATCTACGCCTGCAGCCCAACCATTGGCGAATGCAAAACATAATGTCGTCGCATCAGGGTTTGCCTGGCCTTTATTGCAGGTATTTCCGGTAAAATCATTCTGCCCCCAAACATCGTCGGCCACTGCATCTGTCGTAAACGGAGAATTATATTTTAAAATTCTATGATTCCAGAAATCGGTGACATAAAAATTTCCCTGCGAATCGGTAACCATACTCGCTCCCGATCCGCCTTCAATCAGACTAATTGTTTCTTCAAGCATCGTGCATAAGGAAGAAGCACTGGCTGGATTTCTGTTTGGATAATTCTGAAATGCCGAATCGCCATTGCATGTTGAAGTTGTTCCAAATCCCGGATCAGTCGGGTGAGCGGCCGGCTGACCTAAAATAAGATCAGGAGTGCAATCCAGTGGATTGGTGGTCCGGGAAATACATTCTTGTAAGTTTGAATACCCTAGTATCCGGTTATTTCCGGAATCATAAACATAGAGTCTATTCGGTGTTACCGATCGGTCAACATACACTCCCGAGGGTACAAAATACCGAGACTGATCTGTAGCAAAAGGTCCAACCTCATTAAAGTTAGGTTTGCCGATAATATAATCCGCCCATAAATCGCCCGTTACACCGCGCACAACAGAAGTAGTTGCTGCAGAGACATAATTGTCGTTGTTAAAAGTAGTAAAAGGCAACTGATTTGTTATATACAAAGCAAGAAGAAAAATCACAGATGCACCGGCGAGTAGATTTTTTTTTGAGTGAAAGATTTGATTATGCATCAATGTGAAAATCAATCAATGGTATAAGTTAAATATAAACGTGTTTAAAAGTCAAGCAGAAGCACGTGACATGTATCATTGAGTCAGGTACTGAAAGATTTATAATGGACTTAACTCATATGAAAAACAAAAATAAAAAAGGAATTCTGTGGTTTTTGCTACTCACATTTGGTTCTACATATCTTGTTGAATTCATATTGTTTTTAAAAGGTTATTCATTTATTGGCGCACCAGATATTCTCGTGCAGCTTACGATTGCAGTCGCTATGTTCTTCCCCGGTATTTCAGCATTTATTGTCCGCAAATTTATTACAAAAGAAGGATTCAAAGACGCTGGAATGATTAAAGGAAATTTAAAATATTATCTCCAAATATATTTATTAATTCCTGTTTTGTTTATCTTTATTTATGGTCTCACGGCGGTATTCGTCCAAAATCCCGACTTTACCCTTCAGACTTTTATGAAACAGTACGGCATAACTAAACTGGCTGCTCCTCCGGCTGCCTTTATTTTTGGAATCATTATTTCTTCACTTACTTTTGCGCCGTTTTTAAACTCCATTCCTGCATTCGGTGAAGAATATGGCTGGCGGGGATATTTGTTGCCGAAACTTTTACCATTAGGAAAAAAGAAGGCATTGGTATTGACTGGATTAATTTGGGGATTATGGCATGCACCGATAATTTTGATGGGATATAAATATGGGCAATATG
>CAYMOO010000115.1:0-3598 GCA_964392185.1 uncultured Gammaproteobacteria bacterium | reverse complement strand
ACACGCATCTGAGGTTTTTCAGACCACCGCCGTGACCACCTTGGCTACCTCGGCTATAATTTGAACACTTTACTGACCACCGCCGTGACCATTTCGTGGTTGTTGTGATATATAGTAACAACCACTCAAGCTATCTCGGCTGCCAGAGTATTATACATGATATACCTACCTTTTTACATCATGAGCAGAAATATGCTCATATTATAAAAGGTATGGATAATAATCGGATATAGGAGGTTGCGGCGGGCAACATACATAAAGGAAATACTCAGGCTCAACATCAGATCTGTAAGCATTACTCTAAGGAGCAGATAACCGATTATTCTCTGATCGGTGAAAAGTATGGGTATATGAAGAAAAAAGAATAATATACTGCTAAAAAACGGCGCAGTAATGATATTTTTAGATTCATCGTATAATCTGTGTAGAACAAATCCTGTCGCCAAGATCTGCTCAGATATACCAGTAGCCAGAGATAATGCCAAGAAATAAAGAAGTGATGTAACTGGAATAAAGGGCATATGAAGTGAACCTCTAAGTAAATAGATACCTGATATAAATGCTACAAGCAAAATAAGCGAAATCATTATGTCGTTTAGCGAGATGCCCTTCTTTAGCCCGACGTTATCTAAAAAATTCTTCTTCTCAAAACGCGTAATGTAATAAAAGACCGGTAAAATAAAAACTATCGGTTTGGCGATAAATTCGTCAAACCAGATAGGTAGAGAAGTTTGAAAATTTGCCCTATATACCGCCCAGATAATAAGGACGATAGCCCAAACATTCAGCGCTTTTTGTGTGGGTGTCGATTTTTGCTTCATAGTATGAAGAATACTGTACCTCTTTTTCCTTTTCGATGCAAGAGGTTTGTATCGATCAGACACCTTTTAAAAGGTCACAGAGCCGGATACGGAGACGCCGCGCAATCTTGTACAACACCTTGATGGAGGGATTTGCTTTTCCTTCTTCAATCCTTGCCAGATATGTACGGTCGACTTCCGCCAGCAACGCTAGCTTCTCTTGTGTGAGATCACGACATTTGCGTTCTCCACTAATGCGGTTTCCTAACCTTCTATAGTAAAAATTACCTCTCATGGTGTTATACAATAACACATGATTATTTATTTGACAATAGTTTATATGCTACAAACCAGAGAGAAAAAAGCGGTGAAGATTTTTGACTTTACTCCAAAAAGTCTTTTAGTTTGCGGGCGCGTGTTGGATGCTTCAGCTTACGGATCGCTTTGGCCTCGATTTGCCTGCTACGCTCACGGGTAACCTTGAATTCACGACCAACCTCTTCTAGTGTTTTTGGCTTGCCGTCTTCAAGTCCAAAGCGCATGATGAGAACTTTACTCCACGTGGGGAAAGGGTATCTAGAACCTTCTGAAGGGCTTCTTTGAGAAGTTCGCGGGAAACTTTGTCGTATAGGCTCGGCTGGGATTGGTCGGCCACGAATTGCTCAAGAGTAGCTTCTTTATCGTCGCCTACTGGAGTTGAGAGTGATTTGGGCTGCTGCGATATCTTCATCAGATTCTCGACTTCTTCGACAGTAATCTGCATTTCTTTCGCTATCTCTTTTGAGGATGGCTCACGACCCATTTTTTGAATAAGTCTTCTTTGAGTTTTGTAGAAACGGTTGATTTGATCGACCATGTGTACCGGGATACGAATCGTACGCGACTGATCGGCGATAGCACGGGTTATGGCCTGGCGTATCCACCAGGTAGCATATGTGGAAAATTTGTAGCCACGGCGCCAGTCGTATTTTTCAACACCTCTAATGAGACCTTTATTACCCTCTTGGATAAGATCGAGGAAGGATAATCGTCTCCCCAGATATTTTTTTGCTATCGAAACCACGAGACGAAGATTGGCTTTGATGAGTTTTTCTTTTGCCGTTTCATTGTGCTTCTCGTATTGTTTGGCAAGCTGTATCTCTTGTTCGAAGGTAAGCAGTGGCGTACGCCCGATCTCTTTGAGGTATTTTTTGATCGGATCCAATGACTCGCCATGTTTGAGACTGACCAGCTGCTCGAGCTCCTTTTCCATCTCCTCAGAAGTCTTGAAAGCGTCGCTTTCTTCTCTGGTCGAGATAGTCTCGAAGATATCGATACCCTTACGGAAAGCTGTATCGAAGAAATCGTCGATTGCTTCAATATGCTTTTCCGGGTCGGGGAAAACCAACATTATATCGTCTTGCACCAAAAATCCATCTTCTTCTCCCTGCTTGATAAGTTCTCGGACGGTTTTCGGAAAGCGTTGTTTCATAGGCGGTATTATTTTACAATGTCCGAAGCTGCTTTTCCACCGAGTTCAATTTGGCGGAGTAATCTTGGATAACGGCTTCGTCCGATGCTATATCTTTATCTGTCGAGATAAGTACAGAAATCCTTCGTTTGAGACTGTTTCGTTTCAACTCGTATAAAAGACGCTTGAACGCTTCCTTCGGTTCTTCTTTTTCGCTGGAGTTGTATAAAAGTAGTTCATCGTAGGTGGGTTGTAATTCCGGTGGCAGGCTCCGGACGAACTCACTCCTATCTATAATATCGGGATGCTTTTTGCGATATTCGATGAAATGGGAATAAATTTTGCCGTATGCCGGAATCACGAAATCTTCCGGCTCCAGGACCAACTGGATTTCATCGATTAACTGATATGGCTGATCGCTCTGGAAAAGAGTACTCATAAGATATTTCTGCATCCCGTCTTCTCGGTTGAATGCGGATTTTTTATGGTCTTTGATGACAATTTGCCTTTTTTCCGGCGCCGTATAGCGATATTTCTTGACCGTGGCCGTAATCGCATCTTCGCTAATCTCTAATATTGTTGCTAACTTTTTAATATAGTAAGACTGAACTATTGGATTGCGTATGCGTGAAACATAAGGAACGACAAAGTCGCCGACTCTCTTTTTGGCGAAAGGATCCTCACCGGGAAAACGTTTGCGAGCTATTTTTATTATGAAGTCGTAAACCGGCTCCGCCATTTTGATAGCTTTTTTGAAAGAAAGAGGGTCTTCCCGAAGAATTTCATCGGGATCTTTTCCACCTTCAAAAGTCGCAACCTGCAGCTCAAAATCTTGCTTCTCCGCTTCCTGGATACCACGGCGCATCGCCTCTTCTCCGGCTTCATCCGCGTCGAGTGCCATAATGATTTTGTTGGTGAGTCTCTTCAAAATCTGAAGTTGCTCCTGAGTAACTGCCGATCCTTTAATGGCGACAACAGCGTCGAATCCATGCATAAATGGAGTAATCATATCGAACTCACCCTCAACCAGTATGGCATAACCGTTTTTGCGGATTGCATCTTTTGTAATATTTATCCCGTAGAGACTTTCTCTTTTATGGTAAATCTCCGTTTCGGGGGTGTTGATATATTTGGCTTCACGATCGGAAGACTGCAAAATACGGCCTGAGAAGCCTATAATATCCCCTCGTATGTCACATATCGGAAACATAATCCGGCCTCGGAAACGGTCATAAGTCCGCCCATTTTCGTTCCGTATGAGCATCCCAGCGTCTATGAGCTCTTGCTCGGAAAAATCGTGTTTACGGAAAAACGATTTCAGCGAATCCCAGGATTTGGGAGCGTAACC
>CAYMOO010000114.1:3441-3649 GCA_964392185.1 uncultured Gammaproteobacteria bacterium | reverse complement strand
TATTTAGTATATCTAATTTTTGAAGTGGTATATGTGTGATTATTGAATAGATTCTTCATCCTGCTGCGCAGGATTCAGAATGACATGCGATCATCATTGAGTACTCAGAATGACAGAAGGGGGAGTTATAGATATTTCCGGATAAAGTGAGGAACGAGGAAGATGAGTATGAGGGCGTCGAGGCTGAGGAAAGTATAGAAAAAATCGG
>CAYMOO010000114.1:307-3431 GCA_964392185.1 uncultured Gammaproteobacteria bacterium | reverse complement strand
ACAACAAGCGCAAGCAACACAACGGGCAGCGGCAGGCGTGCTTGCTGCAGTGGAGGCCGTTGGCTCCGGTGAAGACCGTGATAAAGCCGAAAAAAAGAAAAGCTAAAATTTGGACAAGAACGTTGGCGCTGATGCGGAGCGGCTTGTTTTTTATCATGTGACGGATCATAGTTGAAGTATATAATCTCGGCAATCGGCAAGCAAGGACCGGTTATTTCTAGTCCTATAGTATAATATATAACATATGACAGAAATGCAGGGGACTTACGACTTACCGCCCGCTCGTGAAATCACGAACTTGGTGAACGCAGTTGCACAAAGTGCCAGGCAGATTGCCGAGGCAATGGGTAGTGGAAAGAAAGTGCATTTCACCAATACTACTATATATACTTCTTTACTTTCCCGTTTTCCGGACTCGATAGATACCAATGATATTGGTGGCGCTTATGGGCGGGCTTTGGACTTGCAGGAGCTGGTCGCTATATGGCTCAACGAATATACCGATGTCGGGATAAGCGCGTATTTTGAAAGGCAGACGGCAAACGGTGAGAGGTATGTGGGGTTGTTGGAGCTCGAAAACAGACTACGGGAAAAGGTATCTTCCGGGGTGAAGCAGTATATGGATATTCATAATGGCCCACAGGAGGCACATATCCCTGGCTTGCTTGAGGGTTTTGTCAATGATGCCGTCCTTCTTTCGAAAGAGCGAAGATCGCCCGAGTTGAGTAGGGCTGAGTATCTGGATCTGGACTCGGCGATACATGAGGTGGCTTTTATGGGTGCCGTCTCGCCGAAAATATTGCAAGGGACCCGAATACCATATAAGCTCAACTGTAGTAATGTGTCGGAGCTAAAAAGAAAGTATGGTTTGTTTTTGAGCGATGAGCCGGGAATGCAGGACCTCAATGAGTATCAGCGGAATGCACTTTATTTACATTCGTTGTCGATGCTTCTTAAGATACAAGATGACGGAATAGACGGTATGTCGGAGAATACGGATGGGCGCCTGGGGCTTGTGAGTTATGGCGGTATGAGCGAGGCGGAGCGGGCGGCGACTTCAAAAAGATACATGGATATCCTTTCCCACTCGCCGACTCTGCGGATATTTGCCCCAGTATTGATCTGGGGGTTCGATAACGCAACCAGCTTGATGATAAAGGCACCGGGGAAAGTACCTACCGCTGACGCCGGTTACTATAAAGCCGCCGAGACTGTGAACCGTACCCGTTATACTTCCAAACTTCGCCACACACTTTTATTCGACGGATCGCTGGAAAGATTGTTTCCGATGGATAGGAACTCTTTAGCTTAAGTAATTTTCTATGAGAGACATGAAACCTCGATCGTTGATATTTTCTTCGATTTCCGCCATCTCCCGGGAGTTGATGCCGAAAACGTTGGATAATTTGTGCAATATGTTTATATCTGGATTTGAAAGAAAAGGACGAAGCAAATATTTGTTGCCGGGAATTATATTTTGCGGGTAATTGCCTTCGAGCATATAGCCGGGCGCGGCGACCCAAAGGCCTTGTTCATCGAACGGTGTGAGCGTAAGGTAGGTACGCAGGCCATAGATTTTGGGTTTGCGCACTGCGGAGATGCCGTATTGTGTATTGTTATTTAACGTTTGTGCCGTAATATGTTCGACCGGCAGGGGGATGTTTTTGTTGTAACTGTCGCGGAGAAATAAGAGGTAGCGCCATTCTGTCTCTTCGCAGACCGGCGGGCGAGGGGCTTCGGCAAAAGATACGAACCGTTCTTTTGGTAACAAAATTTCTGTGGACATAATCTGGAAAATATACATTATTATATCATATTTATCCTATAGTGATTTTAGTTTATCTGTATAAATGTGTTTTAGTAAGTAAGCCCGAACGATAACAATTTGGAGGCTGCGCTTTCAAGTTGCCGGGCCGACAAGAGGCTCGTACCTAACCCAGGTTCGCGGGCGTTAAGCCCGATTGGCTCTTTGCACAGGTGTCCTTAACTTCTGTATGCATACCTTTAGCACAAAAAAAGTGCTTCAGGTATAACCGTTCGTACGCATTTTGCATCTGAAAATAGCAAAATGTCTACGATCGATACAGATGCTGCGGGTAAAGCCTGCGCAAACCCATAATAGAACCGCCATGCCCGGAGCGAGCCTTCACCTCCTCCTCCACTTTATTTTATTGCACAAGACATTTCACGTAAAATCCCACTTACCGAGGCGTTATAATTTGATGATGCCTGCGACCGAAAAACGTAAATTGCTGGTCGCCGCGCCTTTTATTTTCTGTGCCTGCTAAATATAGTATACTTATAACCATGAATGATATCAGATTAAAGATTGTCCCAATTTTGAAAAGTTATGGGGTCAAAAGAGCCGCATTGTTCGGTTCGTATGCGCGTGGTGATTATGATGGAAAAAGCGATGTAGATATACTGATTGAACCACCGGAAGAAATGGGAATAGAGTTTATAGGGTTGAAACATGATCTAGAAGATCTGCTAAATAAAAAGGTTGATTTAGTAAGTTATAACGGTATAAGTAAATATTTTAGAAAAAATATACTTTCTCATCAATCGCCATTATTATGAGGAATCAACGAGATAATTTGGGATATATCGGTCATATACGTGATGCAATCTTAAAAATAAAGAGATATGTTTTGAATCATACTTATGAAGAATATGCTGAAAACGAAGGGGATAGAGATGCTGTTATGCGTAATCTCGAAGTGATTGGAGAGGCGGCAGGCAATATCGACGAATTATTCAAGAGTAAACACGCTGAAATTGACTGGCGGAAGGTAAAAGATCTGCGTAATGTATTAATTCATGATTATGCCGATGTTGATATAAAACTGGTTTGGAGAATAATTACGAAGAATATTCCTGAGCTTGATAAACAAATTTCGACACTTCTGGAAAAAAACGATTTACCCAACTGATTGTTGGTTTTCGATCGGTAAACTTATTGCAATTGAATGTGTAAAGGCACAGACCCATTTCATATTTTATGATACCTAAACCCAGAAAGCGTAAATTGCTGGTCGCCGCGCCATACTTCTACACCACCATCGGCGGCATGGAAAAATACGCCTGGCAGATAAGCCGCGGGCTCCACGAAAAATACGGCTGG
>CAYMOO010000114.1:0-297 GCA_964392185.1 uncultured Gammaproteobacteria bacterium | reverse complement strand
GCAAACCAAGAAGAGAAAAAATATAAAGAAGAAATAATCGATGGTATAAAAATATACCGCCTGCCTTATTGGTTTAAGATCTCCAATACCCCGATAAACCCCATGTGGTATTTCGACCTGAAGCGGATAATAAAAAAAGAAAAGCCGGATATAATAAACGGCCATTCGCCGGTGCCCTTTATGGCAGATATGGCCGCACTCGCGAGCGGGGAGATTAATTTTGTATTAACCTATCATTCTGGTTCGATGAAAAAATTCCATGGAATTGTTGATGTGTTTATAAATTATTATGAAAGA
>CAYMOO010000113.1:0-3667 GCA_964392185.1 uncultured Gammaproteobacteria bacterium | reverse complement strand
TACCCGATGTTAATGTCGGATTCATCGGTGTATTATCGTTATTTCCAACCCATACCGCAACAAGATAATCCGGTGTATATCCTATCGTCCAATTGTCTTTCTTTTTATCGGTAGTTCCTGTTTTAACCGCGACTTTATGACCTTTTACCTCCAGTGAAGATCTATTGCCAAATGCCGTGCGTCGGGCAATATCGTCAGATAAAATATCAGAGATAATAAATGCGATAGAAGAGTCGACCACTTTGTGAGATGATTTTGGGAGTAGAGGAATATGTTTTCCCTGATTATCGCGGACTTCAAAGAGAGAAGAGAGATCAATCCGTGTGCCAAAGTTGGCAAAAGTACCCATCGCCGTAGCCATTTCGGTCATAGTTACTTCACCTCCCCCCAACGTAAGAGACAAACCATAGTTATTAGACTCCTTCCATGACTCGATCCCGAGGCTTCGTCCGTAAGCCAACAAATTAGAAACACCTATCTCTCGCAAAACTCGAACCGCAGGAATGTTGTAAGAATTGGCAAGAGCGTAGCGTAAGGTAACTTTACCATGAAACCGGCCATCATAATTTACCGGAGTATAAGGCGGACTCCCCTTCTGTATAAATGCGGTCGGAACATCGTCGATGACACTTGCTTCTGTAAACCCTTTAGCCAAGGCAAGCGAGTACATTATTGGCTTTATGGAGCTACCTGGTTGTCTCGCAGCAGTAACGACATTATAAGCCCCAGAGGGACTAGCATAATAATCGACAGATCCAACCATTGCTAATATCTCTCCCGTCGCTGGTTTGGTAACAAGTATAGCTCCGTTATTCACGTTTAGATATTTTATTTTTTGAATTTCCTCTTTTAAGATTTTCTCCGCTTCCATCTGGATATTGAGATCTAGCGTGGTCACAGCAGAGAGTCCACCGGTTTGTACTTTCTCTACACCGAAATTTTTCTCCAGTTCTTGCTTCGCAAAAAATACGAAATGAGGCGCGCGTATTTGTTCTTTTGTTGGCTTGACTACCACTTTTTCCTGCAAATTTTTCTGATATTGATCTCTGTCTATGTATCCTTGCATGAACATTGCCTTCAGAACCTCATTGCGACGTCTAAGGTTGAGGGCAGGGCTCGAATATGGTGAATACACCGAAGGCGATTGAGGCAGACCAGCAAGCATTGCGGCCTCGGCCAATGTAAGATTTTCTGCTTTTTTACCAAAATAAACCCTAGATGCTTCTTGTATTCCATATACATTCCCGCCGTAGGGTACTTGGTTAATATATAATTCTAAAATTTTCGTTTTATCAAAAATTTTTTCCGCTTCAAGTGCAAGAACAGCCTCTTTTATTTTTCGCATAATGGTCCTCTCGGAAGTTAAAAGGGAAAGCTTTACAAGTTGTTGAGTGATGGTTGAACCACCTTGAAGTTGACCATTCCAGATACTATCGCGTAGTGCTCTCAACACTCCGGAAAATATAGATATTCCCGAATGTCGATAAAAATCTTTATCCTCAATCGCAACTGTCGCCTGAGAGACGTACAAGGGTAATTTATCTAAGCTGACAGTAGATCTGTTTTGTCGACTATATACTTCGTACAGAAGACGGCCTCGCCGGTCGTAAATATGAGTAGACAAGGAAAAATTGGCTTTTCCAATATCTGCAGGGTCCGGTAAACTGAGTAAAAAAACATAACTCAAAACAGATATAGATATTATCAATGCTGTTACAAAGCCAACAATGAAATACTTTATTTTGGGCACCTTAAACGGACGTAGTACCAATTTTGACACTTTATAAGGTAGATACAAGCTAAATACTATTATCGAAGATATATATTTGATCGCAGTTTTAAGATATCTTTTTAGGACGCTCCGTAGGACTAAACCCAAAAGTATAACATCCAAAATGATGTCAAATATCACCCTTTTGAGTACTCGGTACATGCCGGTATTCTAGTAAAAAATTTTCAATGACTCTGGGGTAAACCTTTCAGCTTAGCCCTTACAACTAGTCTCAACCAATATGTCCCTGGTGGAACACAGGTTACAAGAGTCAAATAAGACGCATCGTACTTCTGATCTAAAACCGATACATTATCTGGCTTAACTACAAACTGGTCGAAAACTTCATACTCATAGGAGAGGTCTCCCACCTTCACATAAATCATATCACCTTTTTCTATAGATGGTAAGTAAGTAAAAATCGTCTTGTAATTTTTTACGTTATAAAGCTGTGGTAGAGTTGAATGTCCAAATATTGCCACGTTGCCATATTCACCTGGCAAACTGGTTGGTAAATAGTGTACTAGACTATTGGAAAGGTCTTCCCCTCCGACAACCACGCGTGCATCATTTATGTTTAATTTTGGAATAGACAACTTATACTCTTTAAGGTCTATTTTTTTCTCGTCGGATGAGGTTGTCTTACTAGGAAACCAAAGTTTCGCCTGGACAAAATCACGTAAATTGGAAGAAAAAACATCCGAAGAAGCCAATACTGTACCTGCATTTTCTATCGAGCTGGCAACATCGCTCGCTGGCACAGGACTTGCGACTGTACTTTTCAAGAAATATCTCGAGTAAATCTCAAAAGAAACAATAGGATAAAAAGTCCAGAATAATAGTACTGAACCCGTTATAAGAGATAAATAAGACAATGTGTGTGCCGTTCGTTTCTTTCTATCTACGACAGCTTTTTTATAGGCATAAAGTGCCATATTTTTATTCAGTATCCATACTGACGGAAATGTTATTTCTGAAAAAAGGAGTCCAAGATTTCATAAAAGGTATCGGCGCCTTTACATCCAGTGCAAAGCCAGATACCATCATGCCTTTCTTTAACACACTCTCTACTTGTGAGAAAGATTTTCCCACTATCGCATTGGCAACTTTCTCGGAAGGTAAGTCTTTGACGGCAATTGCTTGCGCGTCAATCTTTAGAAGCACTTTGTCTTTATCCATGATGGAATCTACGATCGTATAGCCCACTTTATCTTTTTCCAGTTTGTAATCTGAAGGCACTTCGGTAGAAAAACGCGATGCTACTTCTTGCTTCATCACGTCTGGATCGTATGCAAAATAAGTCGCATCTACATCTATGGTTACCATAACGTCGGATGCTTCTTCGGCGATTTCGTGGGATGATTTTGTACTCGTTATTTTAATCTGTGTAAGTTTATCTATAAGCATGCTTTTGTTTGATGCGGTGGCTTGCACTTTATCAATAACTTCTTTTTTTGCTTTTTCGATTAGTATTTTCTTGAGATCCTCAATATCTTTTTTAGCAACCGTCTTAACTGTTTTTCGCGATCCGCCGGAAAAAGCCGATTCATTAACAGCAAAATACAATGAGGTCGATAAATTATCTATCTTAAATCTCTTATCTTTTGAAAAATTACTTTCGGGGCCGATATCCTTAGCGGTTATTTTAACGCTTGCCTTTCCTGGCTTCTTGACCGGATCACCATCTATGAGTACTTCACTTGCCGAAGCGATTTTAACATCTTGATCTAGAATGAAAATTCTTCCATCTGCTTCAATTTGCGTACCCTTAGAAAACGATTTGGTAGAGTCTTCAAAATTGTGAAGTGTAACTTCGCCTATCGCTTTTTCACCTACGTCGCGCTTCCCGGTAGTCGTGGCTGAATCGGACACCGAAGCGGATATCGTCCCCGAATG
>CAYMOO010000112.1:0-3688 GCA_964392185.1 uncultured Gammaproteobacteria bacterium | reverse complement strand
GGCAATGTGCTTTGGCTGGAAGAAACAGCTGCGGGCGCGGCGGCTATCGCCAACGGCATGAATGCATTAAAAGAAGGTCAGTATGCTGTTGGGGCTTTCATCGAGGAAGGGGAAGAGTTCCCACAGGGAGCGCACTATACCGATGGAGGTACCCGGAAAGTCGTACACAAACATACAGGCAGAAAAGATCTCCGCTAAAAATTCTTGCACTGAATCACTATATTTCGTATCATGATATTGAACATATGACCATACAACAAAATCCCACCCCCAAACAAATGTTAATAAGATATCTTGCTTTATTTATTTTCATTTGTCTTCCCATTATTGCATTTTTCCTGGGCAGACAATACCAGCGTAGTCTGGTGCCTCCCGTTCCTGCTGGTATAAATCCGGTAGTTCGGACTTCACCGGCCCAATCGGCCAAACTAAGAGTCTGCCCGGAGAGCTGGATAGACAACCAAATGCCGTGCGTCGCCGATAAGCCTCAAGATTGCAGCGACAGACAATACTTCATTATCAACGGAGAGAATAAAAAAACAGACGAAGTGGATGTCGATTGGGTACGCCAAAACTGTAATATTTCTCCCCAGGTGGTTCAGTAAAAAATCACTCGCCGAGAATTTTTTTTATTTTACCCACTATCTCCTCCAATTTTATCTGGCTCTTGACGATGTATTCATTTGCTCCCAGACTCTTGGCCTTTTTCATATCTTCTGTCTGTCCCAAATTCGAAGCTATAAGGATCGGCAGTTTGGCGAATTCCGAATCCGCGCGAAGCTCTTCGATCACGGAAAACCCGTCTTGCATCGGCATGATTATGTCCAGGATAAGCAGGTCGGGCTTAAATTCCTTAGTAGCCTTTATAGTTTCATGACCGTCAAATGTAATACGCACGTCGAAGCCGTCATGAGTCAACTTCACCCGGTAAGCGTTGGCCAGGAATCTGTCGTCTTCGGCAATAAGAATTTTTTTCATATAAAATCTATATTAATTTATTATCTCTAATCGATGTTTTAATTATTTCGATTAGCTCATCGAGTCGGTGCTCCGCTTTCACCATATATTTTTCCACTCCCAGCGCGAGCATCCCTCTTACTTTTTCGGGCGATGCGGAATTACTCACGACAAATACCGGAACCTTATCGTAACGCTCAAGTTTTTTTAGTTCACCCATAAAAGAAAGTCCATCCATATCGGACAGATGGTAATCGAGCCATATCGCATCGGGTATATCCGTTGCGTTACTAAGATATTTGAGGGCATCCTTGCCACTGGCATAAGCAGTAGTTTTAAGACCATTTATCTCAAGCTTTTTGACGATTGCCTTCATAAGTAGTTCTTCGTCTTCAACGACCATAATATTCAAAATTTGATCCATGGAGAATAAACTAATTTCTAATTATGAGTTTAATTTTACCTCACCGGCTCTGGCAACGCTACCGCTAAGGGGAATACTGAACATAAACGATGTTCCTTTATTCTCCTCACTGGTAAACCATATACGCCCACCCGACGACTCCACGATAGCCTTTACCAGATACAGACCGAGACCATTACCGTCGGTTATCAACTTCATGACATTGTCTCCACGGAAAAATTTTTCGAATACTTTAGCATGATCTTTCAACGGAATACCATAACCGTTATCGGAAATTTGCGATATGATTTCTTCTCCTTTCTTCGAAATAATGATCGTTATTTCACCTTCATCAGGAGTATATTTATTGGCATTTGTCAACAAATTAAGATACACTTGCCGGACCATATCCGGATCGATACTAATTACCGGTAAATTCTCATGGATGCTTAAAATAAGTTTTTGTTTTTTGGCACTAATTTTGGGTTTTACTTCTTTGATTACTTCTTCGATCAATTTCCTCATATCCGTAGGTTGCGGATCGACAATAATCCGTCCGCTTTCGATACGACTGACGTTAAGAAGTGCATTCACGAGCGCAATCATCCTCTCATTGGAAAGTTCTATGTTGGTCGTCATTTCTTTCTGCTCAGCGGTTAGCTCACCCACATTACCATCCTGTAAAATCTCGATAAACCACTTAATCGCAGATAGGGGAGTGCGGAGCTGATGGCTGGCAAGGGAAATGAACTCCGTTTTCATGCGGTCAACATTCTGCTCGCGGGTGACATCGCGAAACACTTCAATCGCTCCGATAGCCTTCCCGTGCAATATAACCGGCGCAACAGTGATCGCGGCCGGAAACGATGTTTTATCTTTACGAGTGTATTGATATATACCCGTACTCACCCTCTGCGACTGCAATGACATAAGCGCAGGTCTTTTATCACTTTCTATATCATTACCTTCTTTAGATTTGATTGGAAAAACATCCGTAATTTTTTTACCCAGCACTTCACCTCTTCTATATCCGAAGATGTCTTCCGCAGCATTGTTTATAAGCTCGATTGTACCGTTCTGATCTACCATAAAAAGTCCGTCGGCTATACTCGATAGGATAGCTTCATCTTTTACCCGTTCCTGCTCGATTTTATCGGTATCTTCCACTTCTTTTGTAATATCCTGAAATGTCCCTTTCATAATCAATGATTCACCCTTGTCGCCAAAGTCGACACTGCTTTTCAAGCGCACCCAATGGATCGATCCGTCATCCCATACAACCCGGTAGACAAATTCATTCACCCCTTTCTTATTAACTGCCTCATTCAGGCTTTTCGTAGCTGCTTTTCTATCATCGGGGTGAACAGCACTGAAATATTTTTCTATCGGAGGCGGATGCAAATCTTCGGTCGGTGTAAATCCATGGATACGGAACGACTCAATAGACCAAATAACCACGTTTGTTTTTAGATCCCAGTTGAAGTTGCCTGTTTTAGCTATCCGCTGTGCTTCGACAAGCTCGTCTTTTTGCAGTTTAAGTTTCTCTTCCCAACGCACACGATCCGTGATGTCGACTTCAGTCCCTATAAAGCCGGTGAGTTCGCCTTCTTCGATAATGGGAGACACGGTCGCAGCTACAGTATATAACTCGCCGTTTTTTTTCTTATTTACAAACTCACCCTTGAATGGCTTCTTCTCTGTTTTAATTGTTTTCCAAAAATCTCCATAAGTATTTTCCAGCATTTTACCGCTTTTCCACAATCTAGGTGTTTTTCCTATCATTTCTTCAAGCGAATATCCCGTAATCTTCTGCGCCGACTGATTGGCGTATGTGATCACTCCGTCTTTATCTGTTAAAATCACATGACTGGCCGAATCTTCTACCGCTTTCTGAAGAATGATAAGTTTTTTCTCTTTATCATTCGCAGTCGTTTCCGCACTATACTTGGCTTTGGTGAGATAACGAACATAAACAGTCAGTAAAATACACAAAAAAATACTTATAGAAAAAACCACGAACACGATTGAGCTGCGACTCTCGACATTTAAATAGGTGGTAATGGGCAATAAAAATGAAGACGCTAAAATAATCCAAAAGAAAATCAAAACTACAATGACCGAAAATACCGAATACAATAAAAATGAGGTATTTTTCATCGTATTTATATTCTTATCCAGCTCCATCTATAGAATAGTTACATCATCGATATGATAATTTATTCATTTATCATATTGACACTAATTGATATTAAATATATCATAAAAGTTATGGATAAGCGGACAGTGCTTGTCGTTGAAGATGAAGAAGCCCTAAGAACGGCCCTTGTC
>CAYMOO010000111.1:0-3714 GCA_964392185.1 uncultured Gammaproteobacteria bacterium | reverse complement strand
GGACAAATATCACTTTCGACTTTGCTTCGTTTGGGAACGGCTAACTTTTTGATTATGTTGTATATCGTAAATACGATCGCGATACGATCGGTGGTTTTTATTTTTTTTATCGGTTTGGCTTATACGGGTCTGATGTTCGTCGAGTTTTTCTTGGGCGAATGGCTTAAGCGGAGAATCGGGCTGTATATGGTGAGTCATCAGATAGTATTTGTGCCGGTATTTTTGAGTTTTTATGGAATATTTGCCCGCGGTTTGTGGTATCCGGAAAAAATACATGACTTCGCCCATTTTTTATATTTGGTCTTGCCGATCGCTATACTCGAAATCGGGAGGAAATTGGCACCACGTTACTCCACATCCGGCAAGGAAACTAACGATACCTATACCGCCAACTGGGGAGAAAAAAGAAGTGTGGAAGTTTATTGTTTGCTTATCCTGGCGGCTTGCGCATGTGGAGTGGTTTCGATGAGTAGTGCATCGAAGTTTATTCTTACCGTCTTATTTTCCGTAGTCGGATTGAGTGTGAGTTTTGTCGCTTTGTGGAAGTATGAAATACTTGTGAAGTATGGTATGGCGGTGACAGTGGTTGTGGTTTTATCATTGCCATTATTGGGGAATATATAAGTATGAAAACAGTTTGGGACCGTACCAATATCGGAGAAAATTATCCTGGCATAACATTGCCGCTGACTTATTCGTTCATCCGCAACGCATACGGTCGAGTATACGAATCTTTTTTGAGGTTGATCGGAACACCGGAGCGGTTGATAATCGACAATGCGGCTGTTGTCGATAATATGTTGGGCTATGTGCGAGGGCGGGTGTATTACCGGATCGAGAACTGGCACACTTTTCTTACCTTTCTGCCCGGATACCGTTTCAACCGTGAGTTTTTCGAGTCGATGCTCGATCCGGCGGAAAAAAAAGTCGATGCGCCGAGAAAAAAAATACCGATCGGTTTGATTGAGTCGGTTGTAGTATTGGGACGGTTTATTTTTCTATTTTTTATACCCGGAATTTTACATAAACGGTTCGAGAATTCATTCGCCCGGCTCTATAATGGTTTCCGTTCGGCGGAAATTCGAAAGCTTGATGATGAGGCCTTGATCGGGATATATGAAAAGACCGCGGCTAATTTTTTCCGGTTGTGGGCGTATACTATAGTCAACGACTTCCGGGTGATGATTTATTATGGATTATTGTCGAAGATGGTTGCCGGTGGGGAAGATGCGGCAGTAACGCAGTTTCTTTCCCATATACGACTGCGACCGGAAAGTGTGGGGCCAATTAGGCAGATTATCAGGATGTCTATCGCAATCTGCCGGCATGAAGGATGCAAGCGTTTGTTTGCCTCCGAGGGCGGATATATTTGGGATCAGCTTAAGGCGGGACGATATCCGAACCTGAAGAAAATGATCGATTCGTATATCCTTCGCTATGGCGATCGTTCGGCCAACGAACTTAAACTGGAAGAGCCGAAATTCCGCGAGAGACCGGAGCTTCTGATCGCCTTGTTGAGACAGTATGTCGCCCTGGGAGAGAAGACGCTCCAGGAGAAATTAAAAGAACTGCAGCGGCCGAAAAAAAATAATGCGAATATATCGGTTGGATTTGTGAAAAGGATATTGGTCGCCGGCCTGTCGCGCTCTGCCGTGACTTATATTTACTTAAGGGAGAATTACCGAATAAGAAGAGGGCAAGTTTTTGGTTTGGCGCGGACTGTGTTTGTGGAGCTGGGGAGAAGACTAGCAGCGGCGGGTGATTTGGAAAAAATGGAAGATGTTTTTTATTTGTATCTTGACGAACTGCTTGATCATATCCGACACCACCGACTTCCGGCAGACCTAAAAAATATCGTAGAGGAAAGGAAGAAATATCTTCAAAGTGTGTCCATGGAAGAGCCACCACGGCGGCTGACGACTGAAGGGTATGCAAACAATCAATCGATTGATAAAACCCCATCCGTCAGTTATAAAAAATCGGAAATCACCGGCATGGGAACCGCGCGGGGATATGTGACGGCCCAAGCACTTGTCGTTGCGGCGCTTGATTATAATCTCGATTACCATGGTAAGATTTTAGTGACGAAAGCGACCGATCCGGGGTGGACGGTACTCTTTCCGGTATTGGCCGGCGTGGTAACGGAGAGAGGAGGAGCGCTTTCGCATGCTTCGATACTCGCGCGGGAGACGGGTATACCGTGTATCGTGCAGGTGGAAAACGCCACGGACATCGTATGTTCGGGCGACCTGTTGGAAATGGATGGGGAAAAGGGGACTTTGAGGATTGCCGGTAAATAAAAGAAGTATGAAAAAATATATTAAATATCTCCCTAATGTAGTGACGCTTATGGGAGTCGTCTGCGGGTGGCTGGCTATATTGGCGTTGGTGAATGGGTGGATAGGGCTTGCGGTAAGGCTAAATATGTTGGCGATAGTTTTTGATTTTGCCGATGGGTACTTGGCCCGGAGATGGGCGGCTGAGAGCGCCTTGGGGCGGAATCTGGATTCTTTGGGCGATGTCATAATATATTCGCTCTTCGATGCCATACTTTGCTTGAGATTATTTGAGCAGTCGGCAATAACCGCGGGTTTGTCGAGTTTGATAATAATATGCGGAGTCTATCGTCTGGCCCGGTTCACCGATGAGGGGTTGATTGTTGTAGGAAAGAAAATGTATTACAGCGGCCTGTCGGTGGCACATTTTTCTTTGATTTTTATTTTTCTGAGCGGGATCGTGAAGCATACGAGAAAGGTAGAGTATCTGTTTGTGGGAGTCTCTATTATACTGGCGCTTATGATGGTAAGCCGTATCCGGGTAAGAAAGATCGCCGGAATTTTGCCGGCTGCGGCCTTGCTGATTTTGCTGTCGGTGGTATCTTTTTATTTTTAGTATTCTATCGTCATCTATTTATTGCTATGAGAATAACCAATTCCATAGTTCGTGAAGAAATCGAGAACGTCGCCGTACAAATATATACCTTGATAAAGAGCGAACCGAATCTGACACCGCGTAGCCGTCGATGGATAACGGACTTGATAAAAAAAGGTGGGTTTTTCGTCGCTCTGTCGGGCCATGAGGTAAAGGGTTTTATCGTACGGGAACATGTTTGGGGAAAATATTACGAAATAAAATCGTGGTATTGTGTGCCAAATGCCAGAAATGGCGGTCTTGCGCATGAACTTTTCCGCCGGGCGATCGATTTGCCGGGGGCGAAATTTATATCGGTCACTTTTTTCTACCGGATGGTCGAGAAATTGCAACGCTATGGTTATGTCCAAATAAAATATATTCAGCTGCCCTTGCCGGTAAGTACTATTTTCCTTATTAGACGGCCGTGGGCATCGGTAATGCGACATATGTTCAAGAAAAAAAGTTATCTGATTTTGAGACCATGATCCTGGCCGGTTTATCGATATTGGCGTTGCTGCTCGCACTGGAATTTGCCTACCGGCGTTTTCCGTTGCCGGCGGAGTATGTAAGAAAAGCCGCACATGTCGGTTGTGGTTTTCTGATATGGTACTGGAGCGGCAAAGTGAGAACGGAGGATTATTTCATGCTGCTTGCTATTTTTTTGATTTTTTTTATGGTGGACCGGCGTTTGCGGATTCTCAGATCGTTACATGATATCGGAAGACCAAGCGTCGGCGAGCTGACCTATCTTGCCGGACTGTATTTTTTGGGAGCCAAATATTTTGGAGACCCGCGATTTGA
>CAYMOO010000110.1:0-3724 GCA_964392185.1 uncultured Gammaproteobacteria bacterium | reverse complement strand
TCTGAATGATTCAAAATCAGCTTGTGCTTTTTTATAATCAGCTGCGTCCTTGACTGGATCCATGAGAGTGAGGACTCTTTGCATGACGATGGCTGCGCTTACATGGTCGCCTCTTTGTTCTGCTGCCCAGGCAAGATTGTAAAGAGCGTTCGGCCAATCGGGCTTAAGGGTAACTGCCTGCTCAAACATTCTCGCTGCCTGTTCGTAATTTCCAAGTGAATAGTAGACACCACCGAGATTCAACCATAAGCTCGGATTCTGTGGATCCAAAGCGATAGCTCTTTGATAAGAGGCTACTGTCCAGCCATCTGCACCCTGGGCGATATTTAAGATATTTTTATAGATTACGGCAAGATTTTCCCAGTTGGCGGCGCTTGTTGGATTCAAGATTACAGCTGCTTTTGCCTCTTGAATGGCGGTTTGTATCGTTTGGATGATAGTTTGTCTTTCGGTGTCGTTTAGCTGTCTCTGGTTCGCCTGTGCTGCCAAATTGTTGGCGATTAAGAGATTGGTCTGAGAGTAACTTATGCGGAAACGATCGTTATAAGGGTTCATAATGATTGCGTTTCTCTGGTTGTTGTAGAGTGCTTCCGCATTATTGGCGATAAGAGCATTCAGAGACTGTTTGAAATAGTACTCAGAAGCATATGCAACACCCAAAACGTACGCGCGACCACCGAGAAGCAATACAGAGATTAAGATGAGGCCTGCATAAAGAGGTGTGATTTTTGCCAGATCTACTGTCATTGTACCCTGGTGATGCTCAGTGCTATGCGTTGATGATTTGAGATTGTGCGCGATCATTCCGATGACGATGAAGTATAGGAAGAATACTGTAAGTGACGGGGGCATAAAAACAAATATTATTACCGTAAAGGCGAATAGGGCCATAATCATCTTACTTATTTTATGCTTCACCATACTTCGCGCAGCATTCATTATCAGGAGGAAAAATGCCACCAGACCGAAAACTCCTGTTGTGGCCAATATGTGTAGGATTGTCGAGCGGGCGACATTGAATGATTGTACCTGCCACAAACTTGACTGATTGTAGAGTGGATCTTTTACGGCTGCAAATATCGAGCTGAAACTATTCATTCCGATTCCGAAAACGGCTGTTAACGGGTTCTTAAGAGATTCAACAGCTGCATACCACGATAATCTATAAGGTGGTAGTAAGACTGGGTTGGCTACACCTGTTGTCTGTGGTTTCAAAATCTGGAACATTGTAAATATGAGACCTATCAAGATGATAGAAACAGAGACAACTGCCGCAATCATAGGTTGGTTCAGTCCATCCTTCTGTGTTTCCTCTTCATGAGGGGTGGTTGTCAGGATTGCTGCCGTAAGTGCGATGGACACGAAGCCTAAAATAACTGCCAGATCGAGCTGTGAACCAATCGGAGTGAAAGTTGGAACCGCTAAAAATTGTAGAAATGGCGGTAGCACAATCGAACGGAACGGCTGGAAAAACATAAATATCGATACCAGAGATAAGATGACGGTTGAAACTGTCAGAACAGTCAAGTAATTTATCCCTTCAAACAGTCCCTGTTTTTTTCCGAAAGATGAATTTGTGCGGGCAATATAAAATGCCAATATCGCCATCGAAACAACCGGAATTACTCCAAAGTTTACATTCAATAGTGTCATTACTTTGTTTGGAGCGGTTATTAATACAGAAAGAACTATAGCCGCTAAGAAAAGTAGCAAGTTAGTATCAAACGCCCTTTTTTCCCAAACTAGTTTTTTAGTCATTACCATCTCCGCCAATGAAATACCCAGTAAACCAAGAGCGGCTGCCGCGAGTAAGAATATTTTATTGGTATTAAAATATTCTTGCGTCAATGGCAGAAAAAATAATGGGAAAAGAAAAATAACCGCAAACAATATCACCGACTTGGCGGTTTTCAGAGGAGTTTGTTCCTGATTCATAAGTGTAAAAACTTAAAAATGTATACTCATTAAATGTAACGAAGTTCACGAAAATTTGCAAGAGCTAGTTTAATAAATCTTCAAGTTTTTCTACCAATTCGTCAGGAGTGATGTCGGCTTTAATAAGGTATGTTTTTGCACCTTGTTTTAATCCCTCCTGAATAATCGGATCGTGAGATAGATTGGTGAGAAGTATGGTTGGGCCATTTGGTTTTTCGGGTTTTTGTTTAGCTGATTCTATCAGTACTTGTATCCCATCCATTTGAGGCATCATCACGTCAAGAAGTACCGCGACATACCCGCCTTTTTTTATTTTGTTAAGTCCTTCTAGGCCATCTTTGGCAGTATCTACAATATAGCCTGCATCGGCAAGTACTTCTGCATACAGCTCGCGTATATAAAGATCGTCGTCGATAATTAATATCCTTTTATCCATATTCGATATAATAGCATTATATAGCTTTTTTAAAAAAATATGCAAGGGCTTGTATTTCAGATTTTCAATACGTATAATATACATATTATAGGTTATTTAAATTCGTAAAAAACTACTAATGTCTATTGAAATAAAAACAAGTGCTACAGATATTTTTATACAGATATACCGATCCTTTCTGAAGGATGGGGGATCGTTGCGTATAGATCAAATAATCGGTCCATACCAATCGATGAATCCGGCCCTTCACCCTGGATCGACGAGTAGCAAAATCGACTATCCCGCCTTTTTATATAGTAGCCTTCGTTTACCGCAAGTCATGAGCGAAGTGGAGTCGATAATTCTGGCCCAATCAGACGACATGTTTTACCGTGAGGGTTATCGTCTGGAAAACTGGAAGAGTGTAAACGCTTCTGCCCGAAGGCGCAAAATGTTATATGACGGTAGAGGTAAGTTAGGAGTATTTATCAACTCAGTGACAGATGTTGACGATATCGTTTGTCTCGCCACAGCCTATCAGATCGAATGGAACAAGATACATAAAAAACTTGTCGACATATCAGAGGATGTTTTGTCAGATAAAGTCAAACTGAAGGCGTATTTAGGCATAGATGACGACATGTGGGAAAAGTTTGAAAAAATCTGGAAAGATGAAAGTTTGGCAAACTGGTTGAAGATTGCAAGAAGGCCTTACTCGGCTCAAATAAGATCGCTCCGCGGGTCGTATGTAGATTACAAAAAGACCGCACAACTTTGGTTTTCCAACATCATGAAACGTTGCCCTGAGATTTGTGATCCTAATATCGGGGTATATTTTGTCTCCTCAAATACTCATAGCCTAGTAAATAATATAACCGGATTTGTAAATGATTATCAAGAAAAATTAGTGTCTTTTATAAAGGATAGAAAAATGAATGAGTATCTTACGTATTGGAATGATATAAGTAATAGTTTGCATCCGGGAAGTGAAGAAAATTTGTTCTGGTACATCCTCAAAAAATATGAAGCCGAAAATCCCGAGGTGACAAAAAAACGTCTTAGTTTGGAAAACGAATTCGGTGTTCGTTATGTGGAAGCAGAGCATTTTCTTGATGTGAATGCCCAGATAATTAATCTTTCCGCGCTTTCTAAGCGAGAGGATTTGTCGACAAAATTGGGGCTCGATACGGCTCCTCTCAGAGATTCCAAATCAATAATAGTTAACATTGATTATCCTTTGGGGTTTGGTGCCTATATGGTTTTGTCCACCGTACTTCGCAATGCTCAAGATTTGAGAGGAGTTTATGTGTTGGGTAAAGCCTCATTTCTTAATGGAAACCTTGGAGACGTGGCCATACCAACGACTATTTTCGA
>CAYMOO010000109.1:0-3809 GCA_964392185.1 uncultured Gammaproteobacteria bacterium | reverse complement strand
CCTCCTAGCCCTTTTCTTGTGGCGTATTTGTGGCGGAAGTTTACGAGCAGTGTTCCACACAGCCTATATTTACCACCCCACAAAAAAGTCGATATTTACCACAATTTTGGCCTTCACGGGTAATATTCAATTCTTATTTTTCACTTTGGATAATCGCTTCAAGTACCCATGGACCGCGGAGTTTGTCTTTCATCTTTATGATTTCGTCTAACGTAAGCCATTTTGCGTCCATTATTTCGTTTTCGGGATAATGAAGCTGTCCGCCTGTGATTTCGGCAAGAAAAGCATGTTTTACAGGGACGTTTTCGTTTTCCTGAAATATTCCTATTTTTTTTATAATTTTCACCTCATATCCCGATTCCTCTCTCGCTTCTTTTATCGCGGTTTGTTCTATGGTATAGCCAATCTCCACTTTTCCAGCCGGCAGATTCCATAAACCATATGCTTTTGGTTGTTTTTCCTGAACAAGTAAGTATGTGTGGTCTTTCAAAATTACAACACCACCGACAATAAATGTTTTGATTACGTTTTCCATTATGTGAGTTTGAAATGTGTTAATATATCAAGAACCCCGTTTTCGTTCACTGATTTTCCAACATATCCATTTTCTCGACCCGAAATTTTTTCTTTTAAAGCGTCAGAAGCATTCCCCATAGCACCGGCATATCCACAGAGGCGCATGAAATCCCAATCAGTCATCCCGTCCCCAATCCCCAACATTTCCTCAAGAGGTATTCCACTCGACTGCGATATCACATGAGCCGCCTGGCATTTTGAGATTCCTTTCATGGTTACGATACCAAACTGCAATGGAAGCGCAGTCGGATGAACTCCCCACTGAAGGGTAAGTTTATCGGCGAATTTGTCGAATGACTTTATTACTTCTCTTTTGTCGTTTTCGTCTTTGGCGACGGGCATAATCTTAACGATCTCCAGTTTAGGAGTTACTTCGAGTAATGAGGTGACCACCTTCGGGTCCTTATATAAAATAGCAGCATGCTTTTTAGTGATGTCTCCGATATGATTTTGTTGCACATAGTAACCGTCGACGGTATACAGCTCGACATAAGTGTTTCGAGCTTGGTAAGTTTCAATCACATCCTGTACCAGTCCCGGTTCTATAAAATGTGTATCAATGGTTTTATTGCCGATATAATCGATCACCACCGCTCCCCCGTCTCCGATATGCAGATTATCCAAATGAGCCTTTTCGACGATCTCTTTTATGGCAAAGGTCCCTTTGCCCGTGCACAAACTTATGTTCAGTCCTCTTGCATGCAGATTGCGTAAAAATTCCAATACGTCATTATGCGGCAACGGCCAGTTGTATCCCTCTTTGTTCCCCACGAGCACACCATCTACATCCAGAATGAGACCTCTTATCATGTTTGCATTATACCGAATTAATTCATCCTTTATCTTTCCTCAAGGAATGGTCCATACCAGTTTTTTTTCCCCGATTCGTCGTTTACGAAGATAAAAAAGATTCTTGAATTACTGCTTTTATATACAGTAATGATTTTCGTGTTATTTTTTTCATCACTGGAAGTCGGTATTATTTTCAGGTTGAGTTTATCAGAATTTCTCGGATCTCCCTCGGTAAACGGGTAATTTAGATAATCCTTATTCATCAGTGTTCTACCTATTGAGACGTATTTTTTCCTGACATTTCTCGTGAAATCATAGTGATTCATCCGGTCTTTATCGCGAAGAGTTTCAGACCCTTTATATTTATACTGGAGTTCGAAATACGGGCTGGTTAAATACCAGGCAATAAGCAGACCTGCTACAACTCCCATAAAAATAAACACCCTTTTATTCATATTATTTAAATAATATCATGTCAGAAACATGAAGATAATGGTTTGACTATGCTTTCGAAGACGCGATTATCCGAATCGAATAGAAATATTCCGTTTACAATTTCACCTCTTAGTATTTTTGGTACCCACAGCCGATTATCATCCCACATTTGTTTAGATGGAAGATTGTTTTTCGGATACCAAATAGGTTTTATCGCTTCTGTTTCTGCGGGTTCGCCCTCCCACGAATCGATTATGAATGCATCCCCTTCCTGATTCCATTGCGGCTTGTGGGGAAAAAGAAATACCACATGGCCACACTTCCGGTAAGTTTTTATGGAAATATTGATTTCTTCCGCTATTTCCCGTCGCAGAGCCTCTTCGTAGCTTTCATCACCTTCTAGCTTCCCTCCGATTCCAGCGATAAGATTTTCGCCCAATCCCAAAGATACTTTTTTACGCAGTCCGAGTAATACTTTTTCTTGGTCTACCAAATACCCAACCACCGCCCTGATGAGAGGTGGTTTTTGTTCCAGATAATTTTCGATAGACATCATGTTATTGTACTGTAGCAGAAGGTTAGTATTTTGTAAATTCTAAAGAAGGTTAAAGCGCTTTTGAGATGGCAGGAAAGCTTTTGAAGTACGACATACCACTATAGTTATTTTTTGGAGTTTTCACCTTCAATATGTTCGACCACTGTCCCGGCATGCAGCCAAGTTGTCCGCGAATTTTGAAGTAATAAGTAGTCCCCGGCGAGAGATAGTTGACCTGATAATTCTGTACTCCTTCCCGGCTCAGTACCGCCTCGGCGCCATATTGTTCCGCATTCGGCTGGGTGGAAAAACTTATGTAAAACTTATTCGTGTCGAGTAGAGGAGTGAAAAACATGGTTGCGGTTGTTTTTGTGGTATCAATCTGGAAAAGATCAGGCGCTCCCGACGGAGCCTGGTCGGGGCACGAATACGGGCGTGGAGCCGGTGTGTCTGATTGTGATTGAGAAGATTGCGCAGACAAATCCTCCTGCGAGCCGATTGTTGAGACTCCGGGTTGGTTAGATACGTAGTTTCGGATCCTGACATTATCGAAATAAGTATTGCCGTCCGTACAATCATAGGCGTCTCCGATTAGGGCGATGGTATTAACAGTGGAGTTTGTCAGGGCAAAGCTCTGATTCGACCAACTGCCGTCTGCAGTGCAGTTGGAGCCGTTACAGTTGAGTTCGGTGGCGTATTTTTCGCTCCCGTCGATGTATACCCGGCTTCTCTGTGCGGCGGTCGTACTCCACCGGAATCCGGTAATCTGTATCTTAAGACTGAATTCGACCAAATAATTACCTGCACTCAATCCGGGGGATGCGGTAATAAGCGATTTAACTCCATCAAATGGGCCGGTCAGACAAGAGGCGTACGTGCGCAGTTTTGCCGAGTTGGGAGAAGAGACATATACCGATGTATCGACGGTTTGACTTTGATTCCCGACTTCATCGGAGTGGTTCAGGTTTTCCGTCGAGGCCGTCCAGCCGCCGATGCCGTTCTCATCGAAATAATCGAAGAACGGGAATGTGGCATGAGCATTACTCTGAGACGATACCCCGGATTTGCCATAATATACATATATAGTAGTGTTGGCCGAAGCATAAAGAGAATCCACCTCAACCCACACGACCGCGGTTCCGGAGCTTATCGACTCTATCCAGTAATCAAGAGCTGTACCACTGTCTCTTTTGGTGAAACGGATGTCGGCAAAATCGGCGCGCGCATGATTTTGCAGGTATATATCCGTTCCGCTGTCGGTGCCGTTGCCCTCATGTAGCGAAAGCCGGATTTGGTAATTGGTTAATACAGAGGCGTTCGGGTTATTTATCTCGATCGGCTTTCGGTATCCATAATTGTCGTACCACGAAGTGGCGCCAACCTGAAGGGGGCTAATTAGAAGTACGACGAAAAAAAGAAGTGAGTATACAATAGTTTTTTTAACTGTGATGTACATCACTATTCATAATAG
>CAYMOO010000108.1:3430-3811 GCA_964392185.1 uncultured Gammaproteobacteria bacterium | reverse complement strand
CAAGGCTTTGTAGTCTTTCTCTAATTTTTTCCGATATATCTTCCGGAAACGAAGGCAACAAACGGCTGCCAGAATGGATAAGATCTAACGTCACAAACGAAGGGTCAACACCATGTTTCCGGGCCATTCTTCGGGCATAAATAGCCAACTCACCCGCCGCCTCGACTCCGGTCGCCCCGCCACCGACAACGATTATATGCGCGCTGCAATTTTTGTCTTCTTTGGAAGCGCGGGAACAGCTCAAAAATATTTCATGCAGATGTCTTTTCAGGTCGAGTACACTTTTGATACCACTTATGGAATATGAAAGCTCCTTCAGTCCGGGCGTGTCGAAATAGTCCGGCTCGGAGCCGAGACCGAGTACCAACTGGTCGTAGTTAT
>CAYMOO010000108.1:643-3420 GCA_964392185.1 uncultured Gammaproteobacteria bacterium | reverse complement strand
GCAAGGATGGATAGAAGTGATAACGAAACAGCACAACGAATGTGTTATTGAAAATCTCCCCCAACGGCACACACACCTCAAGCGGAGAGCGGCCCGTAAGAACCCGATAGAGGCGAGCATGATACTCGAAATGCGGTTTATCCGAAATAAGCTGTATCCGCACATCGTGCAAGCTTTGCCTGTTGAGCTCGAAAGCCGCCTCCACCCCGCCAAAACCGCCACCGATAATACAAATATTTTGCATTATTAATTATTATAACGGTTTTTATAAATGATATCATCCGTTGATTGTGGCTTTAGTATCAGGTAAAATACATTATGAGGGTCTACTTCACCGCATCTATTGCGGCAAAAGAAAAATACCTAAACAACTACAAAAAAATAACCGCAATCTTAAAAAAAAATAAAAATACGGTCATCTCCGACCATATACTGAACACCACTTCCGAATATATCCAGATGGTTAGCCGCGAAGAAAGACTTAAATTCCATAAAAAACTGGAAAAATGGATCCAGTCATGCGATTTTCTGATTGCGGAAACGTCTTTCCCAAGCATAAGCGTCGGCTATGAGATATCACTCGCCCTAAGGCTCGGTAAACCCGTGCTGGTACTTTATAGCGAAGGTGATGCGCCGTCGCTTCTTGAGCATCATAAAGACGACAAACTGGTTTGCGAACGTTATTCGCCAGACTCGGTGCATCATATTATCACCGAATTCATGCAGTATGTTGAGGAAAAAATGGATCTGCGTTTCACTTTTTTCATAACTCCCGACATTGTACATTATCTTGATGAGATATCGAGAAAACAGAAAGTACCCAAATCGGTATACCTAAGGAATCTGATTAAGCAGGATATGAAAACGAAAGGTTATTGACTTGTTTTACCGTCCCAGCCGACTTCGGACATCAATTTTTTGGTGAGCTTAAGGGGCAAGCCGATAATTCCTTCCCGCTCCCCTTCTATTTTCTCGACATAATTTTTCATAACCGGGTGCTCCACCATAAATGAGCCGGCTGCTTTCAAAACCAAGCCCTCGATAAGGAGATCTTCCATTACCTTCATGGGTATCGGCCGGAAATAAATCTTCGCCAGTTCCTTACCTTCGGCTATTTTGCCCGTCGCCGTATTGCAGACAACAACCGCCGAAACCGTTTCCGCCGGATACTGAGAGTAGCTTTCCATAAAATACCGTGCTTCCTCGACCGAGCTTGGCTTTTCGCGGAGCTGACCGTTGCAGATGACCACCAAGTCGCAGGTGATGAGGATCGAACCGGGAGGGACTAAAGTTTGAAGTTTGTCCGATTTGGCCCGTGCCAGAATTAGTGGCAGTTCGTAGAAGTCGTCTGAGCGTATCGATTTTTCATCGATATCGGCTGTGATTGTCTCGAATTGGAATCCGGCTTCGGTAAGTACTTTCCGGCGTCCCGAGGAGGCTGAGCCGAGGATGATACGCATATATTTATTTGAGTGATTCTTTTATGCGTTGCCCTTCGACGACCGCCCAGATCTCACCGCCTTCGTCTAGAGGCGAAGGCAGGGCGAAAACATGCTTAACGGATGGGTCGGTGCCGTTTGTCTGGAATAATGGCAAGGAATCGCCGTTGCGGTTTTTGTATTCGAGATAAACTTTTGCCGGCGCGTTGGTTGAGAACTCTATCTTGGTCACTCCGTTTGTTGATCTGGATACCTGCCAATCGCTAACCTTATAATCGGGAGAGGCCATGCTCTGCCGCGAGGTGGAGACAAATCGGCCGCCGATAACAACAGCGCTCGCCCCCGTGACGACACCGATAATAAGAAGCCGCATCGCATGCTTGGCTGTATCTTCGATAGACATACCAAACAAAAATATTACCGAAGCTATCGCGATAAAACCAGTAACACCTCCGAGTGTGATAAGCAGCCAGAAAAGTTGCGGAATGGACATGAGAATATGATAACAGTAAATGTCTTAATGATCAAGAAACTCCGGGTAAAAGTTGTTCAGGACAAAATAATAAGCGTCGCCAAAGTCGGCCGGCTTTGCTTTGAGAGATGATTTCAACTCTTCTTTGGAGAAATACTTATAAGATTGTGCTTCATCGCCCAAAACAGGGAGCTTGTCCGTATAACCTTCATAGACGATAAAAAAATGATTCTCTTTCCTTCCCAGTACCTCGCGATTGAATATAGCTTTGCCGATAAGCTTGAACGAAAAATCGCTTATACCTATTTCTTCGGCTACTTCGCGCTTAAGAGCTTCTTCGTCTTTCTCGCCCGCAGTCACATGTCCGCCGACCGGGCTCACGTACTGCCCGGCATCTTGTTTGTGCGAGTAGGGTCTGATAAGCATAATTTCTCCTTTGGAGTTTATGATCTCGCAGATGACGACTTTATGGAGTAACCCTTTTTCGTGAGCTTCCTTTTTGCTCGTCTGATACAAAATATTCATCTTTTCATCTACCACGTCTACCATTTCCATTTAAGTATTATACCCTTCACCTCAATATTTTGCCGGGATTTTGATACAATAGATTGTCCTTGTGTGCCTTTTTAACAAGAAGTGCTCAACTGTCAGTAGCCGATGCGAAGCGAGGCGTACTGACAGTTAGTCCCGATTCGTGATCGGGACGAATCGGGAGTCGAACCCGCCTTCGTTCCTGAAAATAGAGGAACTTCGGACGGGCGCGGTGGGTTAGTCTCGAAAAAGATCGGTTCTTTACAAAATCATTGATAAAATCAGGAGAGGTGCCAGAGTGGTCGAATGGGCTAGTCTCGAAAACTAGTATAGCC
>CAYMOO010000108.1:0-633 GCA_964392185.1 uncultured Gammaproteobacteria bacterium | reverse complement strand
GACTATTTCCATTTTGATCATAAACATCAGGTACGCTTGTTAATAGTTCTGCCGGACGAGGAACGTCATATAGAATATAATCCCCATTTGGACACTGACCAATTATTGTAGATGAAGTACATTTATTTTGTAATTGAGTTAAATCTGTTTTTATTGGAGCATTTCCTAATGCAAAAATAGTTTCACGAATTCCATTATTTGACATAAGGATATATCCTGAGATTAGAATAGTTATTACTGCAGTTATTAGTATGTAGGCTTTTTTCATAAGAAAAGTATATTATTTTATAATAATAATTACCAATATTTTTAAATTAGTAAAATGTATTAGTCAACAAGTAAGTTCCAACGTCGTGCCATGCTCCCCGCCTTTGCCTCGCCGCAATCCCGCAGGGATGAAGGCGGGATTCGCCTCGGCTACGGCGAGACGCAGTCCGCATAGAGTTCCCTGCAGTTTTAGCGAAAGCGACCACTTTAACAAATTTTGTTGTTTATACTCCATTGATTACGGGTTCTTATTTCTGTATTTTATTCATCATGGTCTATGTTTATATTCTCATATGTTCCGATAAGAGAACCTATATCGGTTGCACAGATAATCTAAAAGACAGAGTGCAAAGACATACGCTCCGT
>CAYMOO010000107.1:0-4151 GCA_964392185.1 uncultured Gammaproteobacteria bacterium | reverse complement strand
TACAAAGCCGGGATAATACTAGTAGTAATAATTCCCTATTCATATATTCTCTACAACAAATTCGTCTGGAAAGAAAAGAAATAAACGAAGTTATTCTTTTGAAGCATATTGTCCAGATATCCATCCCGTTTTACCCGTCTCGTACTCAATTTTATACCATCCGCTCTTTTCCTCGAGCACATCAAACGAGTCTCCCGGTTTTACTTGCGCCGATTCACTGGCGGTTACGGAAGCATCTGAACGCACCCTTAAGAAACCGGTAGGAGTATCTTTGACTGTCACTTTATTTGACCCAGATGCAGAAGGCTTTGTTGTTGGTGAAATCTTGGCGGTCGGAGTAGGTGTTTTCTTTGTTTTGGCACTGGTTGTCGCATCTTTTCCGTCCTCTATGAGAGTAGCGGAATCGCTTGCGATAGGTGTCGGAGTAGGCTGCGCGGATTGATCAAGTGCCAACTTAAAGGAAGCGTTTACACGATAACCGCCGTCAACATTTATCTTCTGGGTTCTTCTCAGCATACCCGGCATATAAACGGAAAGCTCATGATTACCTTTCATCACATCGGCAAGCACTATAGGAGCCACACCTTTTTCTTCGTTATCCAATGAGACGATTGCCCCGTTGGGATCTGTTTCTATATATATTTCGCCAAAATCCGGCTGTTTGGGATCTTTATCCATTTTTGTTATGGTGAATACTTCACCTGCGGTATTGACATCCGAATCCCCCAGTTCACGATTTACATATGTGAGAGAATTCTTGTAGACCGAGGCTTTTACTTGTACCGATGCGGTCTGACCTGCGGATCCTTCCGGAATAAGCTTGATAAGATAATCGCCCACTTTAAGCTTATCTTCAAATGGAGTCTTGCCCAATAAATTATTATTGACGAATACTTGTGCGGATGGGGCGGAAACGACCTTAATACGCCCAAACGAATTTTGGGTATCGTATATAAAGAACCTAAATCCGATTATAGCGGCGAATACTACAAACAGAATGCCAAGAAGCAATAATTTCTTTTTCATTGATGTAATTCTAATTAAATCTGCATTAATATTCAATAGCTATGAGCATAAAGAAGGGGTAGTAGCTTGGTCACCAGTAGATTATAAAATAAATGGACCACAATTATTGTGGCTATAAAATAATGCCACCAAGGCGTTTTCATAATAGAAGCATAACACAAGATCGTACTACAGCTCAACCCGCTTATGGTATGATATAGATCATGATCAAACTCTATCTGACGACAAAATTGAAAGAGGCATTGACCAGTCTTGAAATAACGGAAAACTTCACCCTGGAAAGACCCAACAATATGGAACACGGCGACTTTAGCACTACGATAGCCCTCAAACTTGCCAAAAAAATGAAAAAAAATCCAATGGAGATTGCCGAAAAGATAGCCGCGGCCATCAAGACAGACGCCGTTATCGATAAAGTCGAAGTTTTGAAGCCCGGATTTGTGAATATATGGATAAGTAAGAATTCACTAATAGATGAAGGCATAAAAATAGCCGAATGCAAGATCAACATACAGCCCCATCA
Organism: uncultured Gammaproteobacteria bacterium; assembly: GCA_964392185.1. Classification (GTDB taxonomy): domain Bacteria; phylum Patescibacteriota; class Microgenomatia; order UBA1406; family GWC2-37-13; genus CAYYYG01. The sequence continues at coordinate 2,602 of CAYMOO010000107.1, read as the reverse complement.
TTTGGGTGATGAAAAAAGAATCATGATCGAATATGCTCATCCTAATCCTTTCAAATTGGTACATATAGGCCACCTAAGAAATATCACAACGGGAGAGGCAATTGCGCGCCTTATGCAAGCTGTCGGAAATGAGATTATAAGAGTCAATTACCAGGGAGATGTAGGTCTTCACATTGCAAAATGTCTATACCGTATAAAACAACTATATACGAAAGAAGGACCGGAGAAATACCGCTCTATGTCCCTTGAAGAAAAAATAAAATTTCTTGGATCTTCCTACGCCGAAGGAAATAATCAGTACGAAGACAATGATGAGGCAAAAAAAGCAATAATAGAAATAAACAGGAAAATCTATGAAAAAGATCCGGAAATAATGACATTGTGGAATGAAGGCAGACAGTGGAGCTTGGATTATTTTCATGTATTTTATAAGCGTGTCGACACGAAATTTCAAAGGGAATATTTCGAAAGTGAATGCGCGGACCGGGGACTGGAAATTTCCAAACAAGCTCTGGAAGACGGTATTCTTGAAAAAAGCGATGGCGCGGTAATATTTAATGGCAAAAAATATGGACTTGATACGAGGGTTTTTGTTAACAATAATGGCTTCCCGACTTACGAAGGCAAAGAGCTCGGCCTTGCAGAAAAAGAATTTGCCGATTTCGGAGATTTTGACAAGTGCTTCCATGTGGTCGCATCGGAGCAGACGAGTTTTTTTAAGATAACTTTTAAGGTCGAGGAGCTTATAGACCCAAAAAAGTATACAGGTAAACAATTCCATCTGATTTATGGGTTTGTACGATTAAAGACGGGTAAAATGTCATCTAGAGAGGGAAATATAATAGAAGCCAACTGGCTCCTCGATGAAGCAAAAAAAAGACTCGTAGAAAACTTTAAATGCGATGAAAAAACCGCCGAAACGCTTGCGGTTGCCGCAGTTAAATATTCATTTTTGAAACACGAATTGAAAAATGAGATTTCCTTCGACTTCGATGAATCTATATCTTTGAGCGGTAATTCGGCTATTTACCTTATTTATACTTATGTCAGATGTCTGTCGATATTGAAAAACAACATCCAGACCGGTGATGTAATAAAAGATGGGTACAGCACCTCCAGATTACACAAAGAAGAAGTTCATATTTTAAGAATGCTTGAACAGTACCCCGAGACTGTACATACTGCTGCCTCGACTTATGCGCCGCAACTAATAGCGACCTATCTTTTCCAACTATGCCAGAAATACAACCTTTTTTACCAAACCTTGCCCATTTTAAAAGCCGATGCTGGAGAAAAAAACATTCGCATTCTTATAACAAAAGCTGTTTCCGAAGTCATTAAAAATAGTCTCTTCCTTCTCGGCATTAATACCGTTGAAAAAATGTAAATATGGCTTTTTATATCTGCTCTAATTGTGGTAATGGATCGGCAACTTGGCTGGGGAGATGTCCTTCCTGTGGTGAGTTTAACACCCTCGTAAAAAGAAGCGAGGATGAATCTTCTGCCGGTGGGGAACCGACACTCAAACTCGAAATCAAATCACTCGCATCGGTTAAATCCCTCGAAAAAACCAGGACTCCAACAGGCATGCATGAATTCGACCGTGTACTGGGTGGTGGCCTGATACGTGGCTCTGTAGTCTTACTCACCGGTGAACCGGGAGTAGGTAAATCTACTCTACTTTTACAATCGTTGGCACATATGAAGACACTGTACATTTCGGGAGAAGAAGCTCCCGAACAAGTAAAAGATAGGGCTGACCGCTTGGGAGTAAGTCTTAAAAACTGCTATTTTTCATCGGACCTTCAGGTAGAAGGCATAGCTGAGGCAGCTGCGGAATGGAAAGATAAATTAGACGTCATGGTTGTCGACTCGATCCAGACAATTTATTCTAAAAACATAGAGGCGCCACCGGGCACTGTCAGTCAATTAAGAGAATCTACCAATCGCCTAATAGCCGCGGCAAAAAAAAATAAAATCCCCATGATAGTAATTGGCCATGTCACAAAAGAAGGCGACGTCGCGGGGCCAAAGACACTCGAACACATGGTCGATGCCGTACTAAATCTTGAAGGCGAAAGAGTTTCGCAGTTTCGCATTCTTAGAGCGAGTAAAAATCGCTTTGGATCGACAGATGAAATCGGGGTGTTTGAGATGAAACAAGGTGGCATGACGGAAGTAAACAATCCATTGGCATTCTTGGAGGGACATGCGGAAGATGTACCGGGAAAGGCGATTGTTGGGATTACCGAAGGCCGGCGACCATTATTTTTCGAAATTCAGACTTTGGCTACTCCGACGGCGCTAGCCATCCCCAGACGTGTTGTAAAAGGCGTAGATTACAATAAATTACTCCTTCTCCTGGCGGTAATTCGCAAACATCTTAGTCTGCCTCTTGAACAATTCGATATCTATGTAAATGTAATCGGGGGCGTCGATATCCGTTCTACTGCGGCCGATTTGGGTATAATCGCATCTGTCGTTTCTTCTGTAAAAAACATCAGCGTCGGCACTTCGCTCTTTATTGGCGAAGTCGGTCTCCTTGGTGAAATCAGAATTACATACGGTGAAGACAAAATCTTAAGTGAAGCTAAGAGGCTAA
>CAYMOO010000106.1:0-4166 GCA_964392185.1 uncultured Gammaproteobacteria bacterium | reverse complement strand
GTGAACTTATCTAAAAACAATATCTATCTTATTATCGACTTTCTCCCCCGACTCTGTCAAAATAGCAGATAAAAAGTCCTTCGCCGTGTTCGCGCAGCCCTGAACGTACTTTCCTTTTTCATCCAGTTCCGCCGGCTCCGAGCTCATCGTTATCATTTGATTACGGGTTTTTCCGGCTTCCATTTGTGTTCTGCGTCTTTTAGATACGGCAGCCGCAACCGCATCGGTCTCCGTCTGATAGCCAAAATGCAGATCGTATTTTACCGAATCTTTCGAAATATGCAAACCATACCTTTTTATGCCGGTATTATTCACCTCCTGATCGTATGGCACAACCATATAGCCTTGCGATTCCAGTAGTCGTTGCACCTGATTTCTTCTATGGGCGGCAAAATATCCTTTATCACTTCTCTCCGCAGCCTTACCACTAAACTGTATAACGGTATTTACCGAATATTTATCCGGCGACTCCGGATCCTTCGAAATATCATACTTTATCAGCTTCGCATAACCTCCCCAGTCTAAGATACTCGATCCTAAGTCAACTATTTGTTTATCACTACCAAATCTATCCTCTATATGTTCCGGTTCTACCAAACCGTCGCTAACCATTACACTAATTTTGTCTAAGTTATGCTTCATTAGTGCTTCAAGCGGATCCTCCTTTTTTGAAGAGTCTTCCATAGAGCTACCTCTGTTTTCTTCGTCCATATTATTATTATATAAAATCAACCTATAAACTACTAGGTTCCGAAAATGTAAAGATCTTCTATTGCACGGGTAACGGCCGTATATAGCCAACGGCGCCAATCTTCATCCGTCATTTTCGGAAATCTTTCCTCAAAAAGCACCACTCTTTTCGCCTGGCTGCCTTGGGCTTTATGTACGGTTACGGCATAACCGAAATCGAAAAGGTCGCCCTGCATAACCGACCTTCTGTCGGAAAAATTAAGCGGTGTCTTGGAGTTGAATTGTCTCAGAGAAATGAGTCCGCGGTAGGGTGAGGGTTCGTCATCCATGTTGATCTCGGCATTTGCCCAATACTCCTCCTGCGGCTCCAGTGATGAGATAGTCCCGGTCATACCATTAAAAATATTCTTACGGTGGTTGTTGCGGAGACAAATTACCCGATCCCCGCTTAAGGGAGAAGGGGAGAGGAACCCCATAACTTGCCGGATATGATTGTTTATCTTGATACGCGTCTGGTTATATCCGCACAGTATCAATGTATCCGTATCCGATCTTGTCATGAGCTCCTGCATCGCCTCCTGAGAATCCGGCTCGGCGCGGTCGTACTTGATTACCGTATCCGAATACCTACCCCGGCGCACCAAACCATTTTCCCTCGCCTGTATCGACAGACCGATGATGGGGTTTAGCTCAGCCTGGCGGTGTATCTTTTCTAGACGCAGCTGCGGACTCTCCATGAGATTGAAGTTTCCTTTTATGGGTGGCAACTGTCCATGATCACCAACCGCTATGATGGGTATGCCGTAAGAAAGGAGGTGTGTCCAGATCTCCTCATCCACCATCGAAGCCTCATCGATAATAATCAAATTCCGGTCGAGTTTTTCTTTGGTTTTCCAGCCGACTATCTCTTCTTTTTCGTTTACTATAGGAGAATAAATGAGCGAATGGATCGTTCCGACAGTATCTTTATCATAAATCGCATTACCTTCCGATAAGCCGTGCCGGAGGACCCGAGCCGCTTTCCCGGTATAGCTGGCAAACCCCACCTTCTGAGTGCTATCCAGATCACGTAAAACTTTCCTCAGATATGCTATAAGGGTAGTTTTCCCCGTGCCGGCATAGCCGCCTAAAGTAATATATTGTTTATGACGTTTCGGTTCGCGATACCACGCGACGATCGCATCCAAAACGGTTTTTTGATCGATTGAAAGTTCCACCATAAGCACTTAAGTATAATCCTCAGAAAGAGTAAGAATAGGGGAGATTAAGATTCGTTTATAAAAGGATCTTGGTGCTCGATTTTTACCGGATTGGTCGAACCAACCACGACAGACATCATAGTTTATAATTATATAATCTATTTTATGCTGCGACTACATTATAAAAAGGAAATATTAACATCAATTTTAGCTTCATTATCTTCGATATTATTCGCCCTCGCATTTTCCCTTATAAATCTTCACCGATTATGGCAGTATGAGCTTGGGTATTACGACTTCGGTATGTTTGCCGTGCCTATCTGGAAAATTTCCCGTTTCCAGCCCCCAATCATAGATCATCTTATCGTAACGGGGAAAATCAATTTTGCCGACCACTTCAACCCCAGTATTTTTTTACTGTCACCCTTACATTGGTTTACCCCAAAACTGGAAGTATTATTAATAGTCCAATCCATACTTGTCGGTGCAAGCGGCATTGTGCTTTTTCTAATCGGAAAGAAAATCCTTAAAAGTTCATTTCTTGCCTTTGCAACTCTTATTTCTTATTTTTCCTTTACCGGTTTACAGAATGCCGCATACTCCGATCTTCATGAGCTGACGCTGGCGGTCTTTTTCCTGATGGTAACTTATTGGGCTGTCTTCACAGGCCGGAAAAAAACCTATTTCTTATTCCTGATAATAACTTTAGGATTCAAAGAAAGTCTTTTTCAACTGGGAGTCGGTTTGGCGATTTTTATATTTTTCTACAAACCCGAATGGCGCAGAATCGCGGTTTTCACGGCGATATACTCGATACTATATGGATTCGCCGCTATGTCCATTATCAAATACCTAAACGGAGGCCACTATTATTACGCCTACGAAACCGCTCCGGGCAAGATATTAACCAACCTCATAGCACCATCGATCAAACCAAAAACACTGTTCTGGTCGTTTGTCAGCTTCAGCGGGCTTCCATTGCTTACTCCTTCGCTTTGGCCACTTTATATTTTTCACTACGCGCACCGATTCCTGACCGAAGGCTCAATACGCTGGGATTTGGGCCTACATTACAACGCCGAGATCGCACCTTCGCTTGCTGTCGGCGCTATCTTGGGAATAAAAAAATTGCAACAGAAAATTCCGGGCATACTAATAAAGATGCTGGGAGTGATCGTAATCGGAATCGGCCTAATCTTATATCGGATAGTTTTTCACGGACCGTTAGGATTGGCCTACAATAAAGAATTCTACCGTCATACCAAAGATTTCGGGTTTCTAGATAAGCTTATAAAACACGTACCTGAGAAGGGGAGTGTGGCGGCACAAAACAATCTCACACCACCGTTTTTCCATCGGACGGTTTATATTCTTAGAGACAACTACACACTATACAATCCAGATTATATCGTCATCGACGCACGCGACGGGCAAAACCCCAACAATTATCTTGGTATAAAAGATATCAAACTACTTGTAAACAAAATTCAGAAGGACAAAAAGTATAAAAACATATATCACGACGGAGATCAGTACATATTCAAGAAAAAATAGCTATGCGAGCTAGCGCTATTGATTCCCATTCTCTATTTAAGTACCATATATAATTATGGAGAACAATGATATAAAAGTTCTTGGAGCCAATAAACCGCATAAATCTACTAAATATCTTATAATTTTTTCTTTCCTCACTTGTCTTATAGCGGCGGCTATAATTAGCTATCAGTTGGGTAAAAAGAACGCTATATATGAAATAAACAAACCGGCTCCGAAAATAACAGTAACAACTCCTACGTTGCCGTTAACCGCGACCGAGGTTCAAACCCCAGCTCCGACACAAATTTCCAGCGTAATTAGTCCAACCACAGATAAGCTACCCTTCGACTGGAATACAAGCATAGTGGATCTCTGGGGACCTGGAGAAGGTAATGAAGGTAAATACTGGAAAGTTAAAATTTCACTACCTCCTAAATTAGAATATGTCAGTAGCGGTTCTGAAGAATTTGTCCGACCGACCGACGACTACAATATTTACTGGGATTTTCATCTGGAAAAAGCGGCTGGTTCAAGACGTGAACAATATAAAAATTACTTAGTTCGCGCCGGCGGATATGGAGAAGAAAACAAACCAGCACGAACATGTTCCATAACCAAGTCAAAAGAGACATCAATAGATGAGACACGCTCTTATCTTGATGTAACCGGCAGCTGCGAATCGAAAAACACCGACGGCAGCACTTACAATTACAGTGAGAGCGCGTATCTATATCAAACCCA
>CAYMOO010000105.1:0-4274 GCA_964392185.1 uncultured Gammaproteobacteria bacterium | reverse complement strand
TTTTCTGCAACTTACGAAGAAAACTCCAAACATCCTAGCGAATATTGGCAAAAAAAGTTGGAAATATCAGCAAAAGGCGACTCACAATGGCTTCTTTTCGCCAAAATAGATAGCGTATTGTGTGGAATGATGGGAGCATTCATAAAAAAAGAACCTGACAATGCCTGTATTATTGCGGTTTATGTCGCTCCGGAATGGCGGGGGAAGGGAATATCCAAAATTCTTCTAAAAGAACTTTTGACAAGAATTAAAAATAATGAAAAAATCCGAAAAATAACCACGTATGTAAACTCCGATCAAAAAACCGCTTTCAATTTATATGAAAAGTTTGGCTTCAAAATCGTAAAACAAAACAAAAGTATTATGGGCGACGGCAAAGAACACGATATCTACAAACTCGAAATATCTACATGATCATTCACTACTCAGCCTGACTATTACATCTTCCAAAAACTAATAAATGTTAAAAATTTAAAGTTGGAGCCTTGCTAGAATCTTCTTTTTTATAAGAAAAATTTTTGTAATATAATAATGGGTATGTTTGCAGTTTCCTTAAAAAAAGTCGCCAAACTGGTCTTTATCTCTTTTGCCGCATATATAGTCGTCATAGTGGGATTGATTATCTATTACCTAGACCACAATACGAGAAGCATCGTGTCATCGGAGCGTAAATGGCTGACTAAATACGAAAAGGATTTGCGCTATATCTATACCGAGGTTTTCCCGCTCGCGGAAAAATGTGCGGAAAAAGAAAGCGTTCCTACAAGTTTCGCAACTTATAAAGATAATTGTGGAGGTAAAGTGAGATCGCTTCTGGACGCTAAATTCGATAATATTCTAGATTACTGTAGTTTTACCGATTGGAAAGACTGTGGTCATGGGAGTAGGCTGCCGGCGTATTTCATCCGACTCAAAGACGAAAACCACATAGAGAAACTTTTTCAGAGCGGGGTCTATTTCGTAGAAACCGTAGATACTCCTGGCGAAAAAAAAGCTGTGCAGATTCTGCAAGGAAATGCCGACCCGTTCCCCTTCCCTCTCTATACCTGCTGCGGTGGTGACGATGTCCCGCGGGATTTTCCGCTTCTCCCCCCTCGCAACTACTTAAAAGATTTTTATGCCGAAATAGAACTTATTCTGCTCGTAAAAAATACACAGGGTAAAACAATGGGAGCTTTTGTAAAATTACATGGTGACTAATGCGTCATAAATATCTATGGATAAACATAAAGAAAGATTGGGCTCTCTTGATGGGATAAGGGGCATCGCAATAATCTTGGTTTTTTTAAATCATATCTACACCAAGCCTATTTTGAATGCTCTCCCGGCATCTCTGCATTTGATATTTAATGTAATAACCTCGAGTGGACGCACCGGCGTCTCAATATTTTTCCTTCTGAGTGGTTTTCTCATGGCGTATTTATATCCAAAAGTCGGTGATAAATCTGCTTTTTTACAAAAACGCTACACGCGTATTTTCCCGCTATTCATCAGTCTAGTCACCACTCGCATGATTCTAAAAGAAAATCCCGATGCCTCGGTGATATTTAGGTTAACAATGATACTTATTCCCGCTTTGGTAATTAATCTTTTATGGATGCGTTTGGTCAAAAAAATTTCCCTTGGTAATTTGTTTTTTAAGATGTTTATTGCTTTACAAATTCTTATAGGCGGAATTTATATTTTCTGGATAATGAGACACCCTGCTATAAACTTCCAGCAATTGCCAACGATCTCCCGCGAAGGCATAATCGCCCTCGTGAACGCAACACTCACACTACCATTCGGAAATTACATTCCGATGCTCGATGGTGTCTATTGGAGTCTCGTTGCCGAAGTTTTCTTTTACATAATATACCCGTTCACTTTCGCGCCTCTTGCCGAATATCTTTCTAGAAAAAATTTTTTTGTGATCGCTTTTTTTATTTTTTCCTTGATGCCGTTTTTTCTCGGCGCCGAACAGCTTTCAAAAAGAATTATGACTTTAAGTATGCTCGATCTCCCCATTTTCTTTTATTTTGTCGCTGGTATAACTTTGGCATATATTAAGAGACAAAACTCGCCGTGGGTTGGCGCATGGGCACGAAAGATGCGTGATTGGCCACTACTGTCTTACGTATTATTTTTACTTTTTATAGCGATCTTTTTCGTACTAAACATCCTATTAAATACTGTGCCCGAAAGCTGGAAAAGTCCCATAAAAATCGTGGCCGCCTTTCCCTTTGCACTCGTCATGCTCGGAGCTATTGTCGGAAATTCGGCCTTGGCTAAAATATTCGAAGCTAAATGGTTGAGATTTTTGGGGACGATCAGCTACTCGATATATCTCATACACAACATCGTCGTCGATGCAGCAAAGATCGTTTACACACCACACGGCATCTTTTTTTCTTTCTTGTACTTCTCGGTCATATTTATGGTCGTGTGTCTAATATCATATGCAACGTATATTCTTCTGGAGAAACCATACCTCATGTCAAAGAAACAAAAACCTTCTATTTATAATGCAATACCCATAAAGAGGGTTTTTCTGGGGATTGTCGCGGTTTACTGTGTGGGCATATTGGTAGCATACCAATCAAATCAAAACTTTTTTTCACTGTCTGTTCCGCACCGGGATCAAAAAAACGGAAAAAACATATCTCTTAGAAAACAACCCAAAGTGGACTTCGACTTTACAGCAACGGATAACAATCTTGGGATTGTCACCATGAACTTACATTATCAACGGGTCGATGATTCCACCCACCAAAACAAAAATCCACAACAACTAGAATTCCGGATCAAAGAAGCAGGAACCAACTCTTGGTATGCGACTTCCAGCTACGATCCGGTACAAATCGGGCTCAGCAAGGAACATCCATTCGGTTTCCCGATAATTTCCAAGTCGAAGGGTAAACACTATATTATCGAGCTGGAACTCAAATACCCCGATTCACCTGTCTTTATGTCTATAGACACAACCGAAGGCTCACTGAACAGTGTATACCAGATCGATAAGTATGCCGTCCTCAAAAATCCAGGCCAACTCCTGGGTTTGATAATATCCAAGTCAAAAAATATTTTACTAAACTCGAAGGCTATACGCGCCTGGATTTATCTGATCCCGTTCGTGGTTGCATTCTTACTTGCGAAGAAATCGAAGTCCGCTATATGATTTTTCTCACATACATATCTACACCCCTGGATTAAGATATAGAGTTGTGACTGTTCAAAAACTGAAAAACCGTTGGCTGATTGCGCTCTCTGCCGTAGGTATACATATTTCTATCGGGTCGGTATACGCTTGGAGCATCTTCACCAAACCACTGGTAAAAACTCTGCACGTCTCTATGAAAGACCTCTCCTTCACCTTCAGTTTGGCAATAATATTTCTTGGTTTGTCGGCTGCATTTATGGGTAAGTGGGTAGAGAAACAGGGTCCAAAAAAAGCCGCTTCGTTGGCCGCTACATTTTTCGGCGTGGGACTTGCCGCCTCTGGCTTGGCGGTGACTATGAAATCCCTACCATTACTATATATATTTTATGGTGTAATAAGTGGTATCGGATTGGGTATTGGCTATATTTCCCCGGTTTCGACGCTGGTAAAATGGTTTCCCGACAAACGCGGTTTGGCCACCGGCCTAGCTATCATGGGCTTTGGATTTGCATCACTTATCGCCAGTCCGATTATCGCTCGCCTCATACTAATAATCGGAATACCGAATACTTTCTTCTCGCTGGGAATCACTTATTTTTCGATTATGATGCTTTCCGCCTCCTATCTTTCCCCGCCGCCGGAAGGTTGGCTTCCTGCAGGTTTCAAAAATAAGGTGGGTGAGAAAAAAAGTAATACTGTTCAGCTAACGGCTAACGAAGCTGTAAAAACAAAACGATTTTATTATTTGTGGCTTATGTTGTTTATAAACATCACCTGCGGAATAGCGATAATCTCTGTCGCCTCTCCTATGGCGCAGGAAATCGCCAAACTCTCACCCTTGGCGGCGGCGACGATGGTTGGTTTTATGGGTTTGTTTAATGGAAGTGGCCGTATCGGCTGGGCAAGTTTATCCGATTACATCGGTAGACCAAAAACATATATACTGTTTTTCATTATCCAGATAATTGCTTTTTCACTTCTTCCTAGGGCTAATTCACCGATAGTATTTCAACTCCTAATCTTCGTCATTCTCACTTGTTATGGTGGCGGGTTCGCCTCAATCCCCGCATACATTGGCGACTTTTTTGGCACCAAACAGTTGGCAGCAATTCATGGATATGTTCTTACGGCCTGG
>CAYMOO010000104.1:0-4306 GCA_964392185.1 uncultured Gammaproteobacteria bacterium | reverse complement strand
TTGTGCATCTATAGAAAAATATAATGCGCCGAGCGTATTTTGTAAAGCAATATATAGTTGTGGGATTATATAGATTCTTCTCCCTCGGCTGTGCTCGGGATCAGAATGACATTAGGACCTTATGAAGATATAATACCATCATATGAAGAGTCAACAGACTTTATTGCAAGTAGCCCAGCTTGGTAACCCGGTGATCCGCCGGAAATGCCGCGATGTTGTAGATCTTGAGTGTACCGAAATGCAAAAGTTTATCGACGATTTGATTTTTACCGTGATGGACGTGGACGGTGTCGGGATATCGGCGCCGCAGGTGTATCGGTCTTTGAATTTATTCATACTCGCCTCTCACCCCAACCCCCGCTATCCAAATGCTCCCGTAATGCGGCCGGCCGCTATCATCAACCCCGTTATATTGTCCTTTTCGGAAGAGACCGAAAAAGATTGGGAAGGCTGTCTGAGTATCCCCGGAATAAGAGGCAAGGTGCCACGGTATGTATCTGTTTTAACCGAATACACGACACGAAGCGGCAAGAGGGTAAGAAAAAAATTTGAAGGTTTTGTCGCGCGGATATTTCAACATGAATACGATCATTTACAGGGAATCGTTTTTTTGGACAGAGTGGAGTCGACAAAGGACCTGGTCACGGAAAAAGAATATCAGAAGATAGTAAAAAAACCTCACTCGCCCATGCCGCCGCTGAGGCGGGCGAATTCGACAAAAAGCAAAGTGAAGAGAAGTGCCATAAAGTAAGGGGCGAACTTCGAGGCGTAGTTGGTTTTGCCCGGTTTGTAGCCGCGAAGCAGGAGTGAATTGGCAACGACCGATATAGAGCTAAGCGCCATCGCCATGCCGGCAAGCTCGGGTTTGAGCATGAGCCCGGCGAAGGCAAAAACACGCGCGGCGACCGGGATGCCGATAACATTGTAAAAAAGCGCGAAGAATAAATTCTGTTTTATTTTTCCGAGAGTGTCTCTTGAAAGTGTGAGTGCGTTGACCACATCGCGCAGGTCGTTTTTGACGATCACGATTCCGCCCGTCTCGAGGGCGACATCCGTGCCGGAACCCATGACGATGCCGAGATCGGCCTGGGCCAGGGCGGGAGCGTCGTTTATACCGTCGCCGATCATGGCGACTCTTTTCCCTTGCGACTGGAGCTCTTTTACTTTGGCCGCTTTATCCGGCGGCAGAATTTCGGCGAAGATATTTTTTATTCCTGCCTTCTCCCCGATCGCGATCGCCGTCTGGCGGTTGTCGCCCGTGAGTAGATAGATTTCGAGGTTCATATTTTGGAGTTTGGCCACGGCGTCTTTGGAGGTGTCTTTTATGGTGTCGGCGACTGCAATGAGTCCGATAATGTTGTGACTGTCTGACAAGATCATGACGGTTTTTCCTTGTTTTTCCAGCGAGAGCACTTGTTCTTCGTTTTGCCCGGCTGATAATTTTACATCCCGCAAAAGTTTTCTATTGCCTAGCTGATATTTTTCTCCGTTTATTTCGCCGCTTACTCCGTGACCGGGATGGGCGCGGAAATTTTTCACTTCGCTAAGGGGGATGTTTTTGGATTCGGCGGCTTTATAGATTGCCTCGGCCAAAGGATGCTCGGAAAGTTTTTCGAGAGAGGCGGCGATTTTTAAGATGTGACTGTGTAGATCCTTCGTGTCGCTCAGGATGACATTAAATTCATTATTAACTGATGATTTTAGATTTATTATGTCGGTCAGCTCCGGCTTGCCTTTGGTGATCGTGCCGGTTTTGTCGAAAATGACGGTGTCGATTTTGTTGGCCGCCTCGAGCGGTTCGCCGCCTTTTATAAGTATGCCGTGCTCCGCGCCAATGCCTGTGCCGACCATGATCGCGGTCGGTGTGGCAAGACCTAGCGCACAGGGGCAGGCAATGACAATGACGGAAGTAAATGCCATGAGCGAAAAGGCCAGGCCGGCGCCGAGAAAGAAATACCAGACGACAAATGTTAGTATGGCGATTGTGATAACCGCCGGCACAAACCAGGCCGAGATGCGATCCGCCAGATCTTGTATGGGAGCTTTGGAGCCCTGGGCTTCTTCGACCAGTTTTATTATCTGTGCGAGTGTGGTTTCGGAGCCGACCCGGGTGGCACGCATCTCGAAACTCCCCAACTTGTTCATGGTGCCGCCGGTGACCGTGTCCTTAATGTTTTTTTCGACAGGAAGGCTCTCGCCCGTGACCATCGCTTCATCTACCGATGAGGAGCCTTTGGTGATCACTCCGTCAACGGGAATTTTTTCGCCGGGGCGGACTATTATGATATCGTTTTTACTGACTTGTTCAATTGGTAAATCTGTCGCTATACCATCGCGGACGACTCGCGCCGTTTTTGCCTGCAGGCCGGCCAGTTTTTTTACCGCATCCGAAGTGCGGCCTTTGGCTTTGGCCTCGAGCCATTTGCCGAGGATGACAAAAGTGATAAGAAACGCGGCGGTTTCGAAATACATATCGGGAATTTTTTCGCCGGCTACGGCGATGAGCGAGCCATGATTGCCGAAGTAAATCGCCAGATTGTATAAGCTGTAAAAATAAGCGACCGATGTGCCGATTGCGATGAGGCTATCCATGTTGAAAGTACGCATGCGAAGAGCCGCCCACATGCCCTTGTAAAATCCGGCCCCGGCTACGAATAAAACAGGAGTCGTGAGGATAAAAGAGATTAGTCCGGCGTAGCGCATAAGATCGAGACCGAAAGTAAGGCGGGGAAAGAAATCGCAGAGCATGAGATACAACATCGGGAGGCTGAGGAAAATACTCAGGCGAAATTTGTTGAACTGTGTACGGATTTCTTCTTCCCGTTTTTTGGTTTCGAAGCCGTTGTCGCCGCTTTTTACGACAACGGCGTTATAACCGGATTTCCGCACGGCTTCTATAAGTTGGTTTTCCGAAACAATACCGTCTTCGTACGAGACAGAGGCTTTTTCGGAGGCGAAGTTGACATTGGCTTCGTTCACACCCGACACTTTTTTCAGCCCCCGCTCGATGAGACGGGCGCAGGAGCTACAGTGCATACCATAAAGGGCCAGTGAAGTACGTTTCTGATTTTTGGTGTTATGTTCTTTTTTATTGTCGGGAGATTGTTTGCTACTTTGCTGAATTTCGGCTCCGTCTATTGCCGCTTTATAACCGGCTTTGTTTATGGCGGAGATAATTTGCCCCTCTTTTATATTTTCCGGAGCGCTGAGCGAACCTTTACCGCTTTTGAAATCCACCGTGATTTCTTGCACGCCAGTAAGCTCCGACAGCTCTTCTTTTATGAGAGTTTCGCAGGCATGGCAATGCATTCCTTGGGCGGTGAAGTGGATTTTTTTCATGATCGATATCTTATATTCTATTATAAAAAAAGGGTTCTGTATTGCGTTATTTATGCGATTGAACTGCATTTTATCTGTGATACTATATCTCATAGTAAGAATTGTCTTACTAACGGTGGTTTTTTATCGAAGGGAGACGAGATATGTTAACCACCCGAGTCGTTGTTCCCACTGTTGTCGATGTGACTAGCAAAGGTGACCAAAGTGCAACTGTGGCAAAAAAATGTCAGTGTACGTGTTACTGTCATTATGATCCTGCAACTAAAAGCCACCGTTGTACTGAAGACGCGTTAACCGGACAGGATTATTGCTCATTCTGTCTAGGTTATTGCTCGTTACATGACGCAGATCTTGTCCAGGCTTGATACCTGGCAAAAAGGCCTCATTGATTTTTTATCTTCAATGAGGCCTTTTTTCTGGCTCAGAATTTATTGTAAGCGGCTGCATATCTATAACATAAAAATTATAGGATATTATTATATAATAGTCTATATTTATTTAAATTAGGAAAACGCTTCTTAATGAATATAAATAAGCACCTTGTCATCCTTCTCTTCGATACTCGGGAGGAACCTGTCGACGACGTATTGCCGACAGATTTCTCCCGAGTAACGTCAGATAACTGTGTTTTTTTGAAAGGAGAATTCTCGTGAAAAAAGTAAAGGTAACCGCGACGGCTTCAAAGTCAAGCGGCGAAACCAAGGTCGAGGAAAAGTTTTTTGATTTTAACCCGGATGGTAGTATTCCATCCGATGTTTCTGGCTGGCTGGCGGACTTTGTTGTCGATTCCCTCCTCGATGGATTCGACGAAACAAGGAATACGATTGAAATCGTTGACGACGAAGAGGAGGTGAGCACCTAAAAATATACCCCCCACTTTAATGTGGGGGGTATAAAATTCAAATTTATTTTGTCAGAATCCGTTTGTTGACGGAATTTATATGCACCAGAATTTCATACGGAATCG
>CAYMOO010000103.1:0-4376 GCA_964392185.1 uncultured Gammaproteobacteria bacterium | reverse complement strand
AAGTAGATGCGATAAAAAGAGATAAGAATATGTTGATTGAGATTGGGGGGTGGAGTGATTAATTACTTCAAAAGATCTGGCCGCCTTTTGAGGGTTTCTTCATAAGACGCCTTAAGACGCCATTCATCGATTTTTTTGTGATCGCCCGAAAGCAATATGGTAGGTACAGTTTTTTCTCCGAACTTTTCCGGCCTTGTATATTGAGGATACTCCAAAAGCCTCACCTGTTTTAATCCGCGCGCAACTAAAGACTCGATTTCCGCCGTCATACCGACGACTTCAACCAAACTCTCAATAGCAACGGAAGAATAACTCTCCTCGACCGCGGCATTTTCCTTCTTGAGTGCGCCCGGAAGCAAACGCACCACCGAATCGACGATAGTTGCGGCGGCTATCTCGCCGCCCGTGAGAACAAAGTCACCCATTGATATTTCCTCGTCGGCCAAAGACCTTATGCGCTCATCATACCCCTCATAATGCCCTGCCAAAATAACAAGATTTTCCAGTTTCGAATATCGCTCGGCAATCTGCTGGTTGTAGGTAGTGCCTTTGGGTGTGGTCAAGACTATCTTAGGAGAACTTTCTTTTACGGACTCGAGTGCTTTCGATACAACATCGACCTTCAAGACCATTCCCGCCCCGCCTCCATAAGGCCGGTCGTCAACTGTCCCATACGAATCGGATGCAAACTTACGCAAGTCGACCAAATCGATGGTAACGACTCCTTTTTCCGTTGCGCGCTTGACGATACTTTCGCCGACAAAGGCCCGAATCATTTCAGGAAAGAGCGTGATGACAGTAATTTTCATATAAGTATTATATACTTTTATTCGATGAAATACGTTTTACTTTCGGCGATAAAATTCTATCAACGAGTAAGTTTTTTTCATACCTCAATATTCAAAATACTCTTTATGACCGATGAGGTATGCCGTTTTCAGCCGACTTGCTCCGAATATACCTATCAGGCAATCGATAAATACGGGTCTATTAAAGGCCTCCATATGGGTCTAAAACGAATCATCCGCTGCCATCCCTGGAGCCGCGGCGGCTTTGATCCGGTTAAATAATTCCTTCCAAATCACTTGATTTTTCAAATACATTATTGGTATAATTTTAGCACTTATATTAGTTGATTGCTAAATATGGAAATGAATTATCAGCCACCTGAAGATCAGGGGAAAGCCCTCAAAAAATATACCGTCAATCTTACCAAACTCGCCAAATCGGGGAAAATAGACCCGATAATCGGCCGTGACGACGAAATCCGCCGAGTAATACAAATTCTCTCCCGCCGCAGCAAAAACAATCCCGTACTTCTTGGTGACCCGGGAGTGGGTAAGACGGCAATCGTCGAAGGCTTAGCCCAACGCATAATCGACGGCGATGTCCCCGATACCCTCAAAAATAAAGAACTCCTCTCACTAGACCTCCCAGGAATGCTGGCCGGAGCCGCATATCGGGGAGAATTTGAGCAACGCCTGAAAAAAACTCTCGAAGCCATCGAAAAAAGTGAAGGTAAATATATTCTTTTCATCGATGAACTTCATACCATAGTAGGGGCCGGTGGTGCAGAAGGCGCCGTCGACGCCGGCAATATGCTCAAACCAGCACTCGCCCGCGGCCAACTACACGCAATCGGTGCAACGACAATCCGCGAATATAGACAACATATAGAAAAAGATCCGGCACTTGAAAGACGCTTTCAGCCGGTATATATCGAAGAGCCCGGGATCGAAAATTCGATCGCTATCCTTCGTGGCATAAAGGAAAAATATGAAGTGCATCATGGGATAAAAATTTCCGATGATGCCATAATCGCGGCCGTCAATCTCTCTGTCCGCTACATCACCGACCGCTACCTGCCCGACAAGGCAATCGATCTTATAGACGAAGCAGCCGCCTCGGCCAAAATCGAAATAGATTCGATGCCGACCGAACTCGACCAGATAAAACGGAAAATTACCCAGCTGGATATCGAGCTTGCGGCACTAAAACGTGAAAAAAATCTCGATGAGCGGAAAGCAACTTTGGAAACGGAAAGAAAAACCCTTCATGTAAAATTTGAAGAGTTGCAAAAAAAATGGCTCTCCGAAAAAGATATTATATCCAAGCTCTCCACTCTAAGAGTGAAAATCGACCAGTTGAAAGCGGAGCTTGAAAAAGCCGAGCGCGATGTCATGCTCGATAAGGCAGCTGAGCTGAAATATGGTAAAATTCCTGAAGCCGAAAAGCAACTGAAACAACTGGAAAAACAGTGGAATGCGATCCCCGCCGAAAACAGACTGCTTAAAGAACAAGTTACCGACGAAGACATCGCACGGATTGTTGCCCGCTGGACAGGAATTCCGGCGACCAGACTACTTACCGCCGAAAGTGAAAAACTGCGCACGCTCGATTCGCAGATGATGGAGAGAGTGATCGGACAAGATCATGCGATCAAAAAAATCGCCAATGCTATCCGCCGTACACGCGCTGGCCTCGGCGAAGAGCAGCGACCGATCGGTTCATTTTTATTCCTCGGCCCGACCGGTGTTGGAAAAACGGAAACCGCCAAGGCCCTCGCCGCCACACTTTTCAATGACGAAAAACTGATGATCCGCATCGATATGAGCGAATATCAGGAGCCACATACAATCGCCCGGCTGATCGGCGCGCCACCCGGATACGTCGGTTACGAAGAAGGCGGACAGCTAACGGAAGCGGTAAGACGCAAACCTTACTCGGTAATCTTATTCGATGAAGTAGAAAAAGCTCATCCGCAAGTTTTCAATGTTTTTCTGCAAATTCTCGATGACGGCCGCCTTACCGATGGTCGCGGCCGGACGGTGAATTTCAAAAATACTGTACTTATTCTGACTTCCAACTTGGGAAGCGAATACTATCGCGAAGAATCCGACCCGGAAAAAAGACAGCTAAAGCTTATGGATAAAGTGCGACAATTTTTCCGCCCGGAATTCGTCAACCGACTCGACTCAATCATCACCTTCAACAGTCTCGATGAAAAGATGATAGATAAAATAATCGACCTACAGATTCATCTCGTCAGCAAACGGCTGGAAAAACAAGGTTTAACTCTCGAAGTCAGCCCTGCGATGAAGCGATATCTCAAAACGGCCGGATTCGATCAGGCCTATGGTGCGCGACCGCTGCGAAGATTGATCGAAGAGACAATAGTCGACGAAGTGGCCCTTAAGATAATAGAAGGAGATATCAAACCGGGCGATAAAATAAGTGCCGATTTCAAACAAAACAAAACGCAAATCTCGGTGAAAAAACCCAACTGAAACGCTAAACTAATCTAATATGCAAACGGTCAAGTGGCTGGTTATCGGTGCTTTGTTATTTTTCGTTTTTTCCTTGATTTTTACCAAAAGCAACGATTTCGATCAGGATCTAGGGCGACATATCAAATTGGGAGAAATCATACTCCAAAGCGGCAAAATCCCGGAAACCAATTTATTCTCATACACCAACCAGAACTTCCCTTTTTCCAATCACCATTGGTTTTCCGAAGTCATCTTCTACCTCGCCACCAAATTCTTCACCGTCAGCTCGCTTTTTTATTTGAAAGTGATAACAATCCTTACCGCGGTATACATAATATTTCAAACCGCGATTAAAAGATCGCACTCATATCTTGCCGCAGGCCTCGCTGTTTTCATAGTAGCCCCACTATTTCTTGAGCGCTCTGATATCCGACCGGAGATATTCGGCTATTTATTCTTTGCTTATTTTCTCGCGCTTCTTTTTTCCACTTCCAGAAACCAAAAGATGCTTATCGTAGCAATTCCTGTGATGATCTTCTGGGTAAACACCCATATTACCTTTATTTTTGGAGAGCTCATCATTTTTCTGATGATCGCCGATATCATATTACAAATTATTACAAAAAAAGAAAAAGTAAAAAAATATCAGACGTCACTTATTATATTGGTAATAACCATGCTCTCGGCACTCATCAACCCTCATGGAATTTACGGTATGCTCTACCCATTCAATATATTCAAAAATTACGGTTATATGATCGTCGAGAATCAGTCGGTATTTTTTCTCAATACGATAGTTTTCAATCCGACTATTCGCTGGCTGACTATGATTACTCCTGTTATAGTGATCAGCTTTGTTATACAGGTATGGAAAAAGAAATTCAAAGAACTTCTTGTTATGGCGATATTTTTTGGAGCAACATATTATCAAATTAGACATATGCCTTTTTTTATTCTGGCTGCGGTCGTGCCTATTGCAGTGGCGACTAGACTGATAATTCCTAAAAAACTACAAACAAAACAGAATTTGCTTCTTTCCAGTATCATGTTCGTTTGTATCTTATTAACAACTTCAATTTTCTTTGTGACCAACGGCTACGCCCGGAC
>CAYMOO010000102.1:0-4485 GCA_964392185.1 uncultured Gammaproteobacteria bacterium | reverse complement strand
CGAATTTGCCAGGGAAGTCCATAATCTCATCAAGAGCGACGGAACCGGTGACGATTATAGATCTATTTCTATTTTTCATTCAATGAATATATCATAAACTAAAAACGCTCTTTATCAAATACCCAGTCTGTATATGCTGACTCCGTGTCGAATGATTCCTCCAGCTTTTTGTATGCGCGCCGCTTCGGCATAGGTTAGGGGATTGCCGGAGACATCGGTAAAATGATTGCCTTCATCATTCAAACCGGAATTCTGCATCCAGCCGATATCCGTATCCTGATCCTGGTCTACGGTCACACTCCTTAATACATCTTTAATTTGCCATCCCGTCTTGTTGAAGAGCTCGCTGTGCAGAGCAGTTGGTATTCGGTGATTGAGCACGATAAGAGCTTCCGCCGACGGTTCGCTGACTTGTCTTAATTTATCGAGAAATGCAGCGTTCAAATGCAATGCAGAACTACCCCAA
This sequence comes from uncultured Gammaproteobacteria bacterium, assembly GCA_964392185.1. GTDB lineage: Bacteria > Patescibacteriota > Microgenomatia > UBA1406 > GWC2-37-13 > CAYYYG01. The sequence continues at coordinate 4,019 of CAYMOO010000102.1, read as the reverse complement.
TCGGCAAGATAGGGTAACAGCCATTCATCGTTGGTAATAACATCCGACTGCGTACCACCGTTATTTTCGCTAATACTATTGGACTGCGGAAGGCAGGCGATTGCCGTTCCGCCGAATTTACGCCCCTTCTTACCCCAGCCTTCAAGCAGCTGTACCGCATCTCCCGAATACAACTCGACCGCACCTTGTGCAAGAAGTTGCGCAACTGCTTCGTTACTCCGCATGTTATCGTATGCCAGCGGCAATTTTTTTTCATCGATCTCGACCGTCACTAAGCCGGAAGCGGGTATCCCGCACTCATACGCCGTCATCGCGGCAAGCCCACCCAGTCGGTTGTCGCCCGTTCCCGCTTCAAAAATTTCTTTTTCGCTAAACCCGCCCTGCAATCCATAGGCTATGATCGCCTCACGCGAACCTATGCTCCAGCCATCGCCGAACCGGAATTCATCCATAGCTTTATGCGCAATTTTACGCTCTCCAAATCCAAGTAACGCGACCGAATAAGGAATAAGTTCGCCATTGCGAAGATCTTGCTCCCGACCCGGAATCCATCTGGTATTTTCGTTACCTTTAGTCATAAAAATAAAATAAATATTAAATTAATTGGTTAAAAAACCGGATATAGTTTTAATATATTCCGGGGTCGTTCCACAGCAGCCGCCGATGACGGAAGCACCCGATTCGACCCATTTTTCCACATATTGCAGATAGTCTTTGCCGGTATCGGATTTATCAAACTCCCAACCTTCCTCGTCCGAAGGTTTGCCGTTGCCGTGAGCATAAGCACATAGTGGGACCGCAGTGATTTGTTTGAGTGTCTTTATCTGACTGTCGACGATTTTTGGCGACAAACAATTTATACCGATAAAAAGCGGGTTATAATTCTCGACCAGTTTCACCGCCGCTTCCATCGATTCACCTCCGAGAAGATTTCCTTGCGCATCGGTGCAAAAAGATACCGCGAGTCGCAGGCCTGTTTTTTTCGCCGCCTCAAGAGCTGCCTTTGTCTCCCGCAAAGTAATCATTGTCTCAATCAGGATAAAGTCCACTTTTCCGGCCGCGAGATTGGTCGCGTATTCTTCATGTTCTTTTTTCAACTCCCGGTCGCTTGGAGTAAGGTTGGGAGAATAACAATCTTCAAGAGGAGCGACCGACCCGGCGACGCAAACATTTTTTTTGCCTGATTTTTTTACCGCTTCGTGGGCAAGTTGGCAGGCTATTAAGGTAATCTCTTTCGCCCGCCCCCTCATTCCTGCTTTACTCAAAGTTCGCTCCGTGGTCCGGAATGTATCGGTAATTATTATTTCGGCACCCGCCTTTATATAGTCCAGATGTATATCGAGAACGACTTGTGGGTTGGTGAGAAGTGCGCCTGCGGACCATAAGGGAAGTGTCGTTTTGACACCACGACGTTGGATTTCCGTCCCGGTCGCTCCGTCCAACACAACTGTTTTTCCTGATTTCAATTTTTTTTCCAAATATTTTAACGACATAAAATTTAAAAAATTAATAAACAAAAAAACCTCCGTTTCCGGAGGTCTGAATTCATTTTATTTTTATTATGAAGATATCAGACTCCTCCGGAAGCGGAGGCTAGACATGCACATAGAGAAGGATTGATTGAAATTTATTTTCATGTTTGTCGATTATACAGGATTTTTTATACTTTTATTATGTATCTTTTTACGATCTTTTTTCCTGATGTGAGCGTAATCGTCACTTCGAATTTCATGCCGGTTATGTTCGTATGATAGGTAAAAACACCTTTCGATTCGGTTCCGAATACCAGCTCTCGCGACAAACTTTTCTCCGTCGGGCTGTCTATAGTACCGGTAACACCCTGAACCGATCCGTTCGTATTATATGTAAGTACGTATTCGATCGTCTTAACTTCCCGGAGATTTTTGAAGTCTACAAGAAGAGCTCTTCTATCTGATCTTAATTTTGGCGAGATATATCTGCTGGCGGAAGACTTTGAGGGAACCGAAACGGTATTTTTCTTGACGGGAGCTTTGGCGGAAAATCGCGGCAACGTCTTCACCGCATAAGAATAGCTGGCCCGGCTCACAAATATAAATGCAAGAGTCATGAATACTAATATTTTATAAGGCAGTTTCATAATAAATAAATGCTAACAAATGCAAATCCGTTTGACAAGAGGAGTATACAGCCGCATAATATTTATATGAATAAGCGGATGGCGATATGGATGTTTGCAATTCTTTTTACGGCGGTAAGCGCGGGGGCTTTTATAGCTTTGTCGCAAAACGAAAAGCCTCTGAGCACCACATCGCGCGCAGACAGCAATTCTTTACCTACCATTCCTGCCATTAAAAAAACTCGGGCGCAAAAAGAACCGGCTCTAAAAGAATACAGCGATCCATCCGGATTTCGATTCTTATACCCATCCAATGTTTCTTTGGTGACCGAACTTGACGAATCGGACAGTGCACTTTTTTCCTCGATACGAATAAAGTCTCAATCCGAAGGGGGATACATATCCATAAAGGTGACCGGATCCAACTTCACCAAATTGGACGACTGGCTGAAGGCCAACGGGATTTCGAAAAACAGCCCGGATCTCGAAAAAATCAAACTCGGAGATATTGATGCATATCAAACAATGTATCAGAAACAAAAAATTACCGGCGCTCTAGATAGTGGCGCCGTAATAACCATAGTCAATACCGATCCGGAAAGCGTAATACTTACGAAAGCTTATGATAGCGTGATAAGTACTTTTGCCTTTTACCAGCCTCAAGAAAGCTCTTCGGTAAATGAGCAATCAACGGAAACACCAGCTTCGCCATCGGAAGACACCACGGAATCCGATGAAGTGATAGAATAATACACATGGAACATCATCGCAATGTCCATTTCCTCAGCCTAATTATCCCTGTCTACAAACAAGAAAACACGATTGTTTCCAATTTGCGTCAAATAAAAGAAGTTCTGGACACTATCCGTTACGATTACGAAATCATCGCCGTCGTCGATGGCATGCTCGATGGTTCTTTTGAAAAAATAAAACATGCCAAAATCAGTAAAGTAAAATGCCTCACTTTCGACGAAAATCAGGGAAAAAGCTTTGCTATTCGTGCCGGCATGAATCATGCAAAAGGGGACTATATTATGTTTCTCGATGCCGGACGTGACATCGACCCGAACGGAATATCGATGTTACTCGAACACATGGAGTGGTACAATGCCGACATCATTGTCGGGTCAAAAAGACACCCGGCGTCGATGGTCAGCTATTCGATGACAAGAAAGATACTCAGTTACGGATATTTTTTACTGGTCAAAATTCTTTTTGGGGTGGCTGTAAGAGATACACAGGCAGGTATTAAAATATTCAAAAAGAAAGTACTCGAAAAAATCCTCCCAAGACTTGTCGAAAAAAAATTCGCCGGCGACCTGGAGATGCTTGTCGTTGCCCGCGCCCTTGGATTCAAGCGTATTTATGAAGCGCCCATAAAACTTGATTATAATCTTGGTGGTATCACCTCGGCCGCCACTTTCCAGTCGATAATCGGGATCCTGATAGATACCTGCGCTATATATTATCGCAAAAACATACTTAGATACTATTCGACTCCGAAAAAAGACAACCACTTTCATTCGCACTTTTCCAAAGCGAAAATACAGGAATTTTTTTAACAACACCTCATGGATAAATCTGAGAAAGATATTTCGATAATAATCCCCTTAAAACACATAAATAAATATATAACCGAAGAAAATCTTCCGTCATTGGCCAATCAGTCGTATAAAAACTTTGAAGTGATTTTATTACCCAACGACAAAAACTCCAGTGATGATTCTTTGTTGAAAAAATATCCATGGCTGAAGATTATACCTACCCATAAAGTCAGCCGACCGGCACAAAAACGTGATATCGGCGCCAGAGAAGCACAAGGCCGAATACTTGCTTTCATCGATGATGATGCATATGCCTCAAAAGAGTGGCTGGAAAATGCCGTAAAAATATTTAGGAAAAAAATAAATGACCGGGAGCC
>CAYMOO010000101.1:0-4508 GCA_964392185.1 uncultured Gammaproteobacteria bacterium | reverse complement strand
TTTTGAATCCAAAGCTTCCTGAGCCCTGCACGGGCTTCCTCGCTCATCGCGTCGGTAATGGCTTCAACGACACCCGTCTGTTCGTCGGCATTCATCCAGCCGACTGATCCTGGTCCAAACCAAAGATCGTATGCTAGTAACAGGTTTTCGGGTTCTTCTTTGACAAACTTCTCAATCAACTGAAGAGCGAACTCACTAGTCAGCCACGGCTCGCTCCCATAGTTGTCGAAAATCATCTCCAATACGATCTTGATCCCAACAATATCCGCGAGCGACAGCCTTGGGCGGCCAGTGGAAGCGTCGTAAAACCAGACCGCCTCCATCTTCATCCCGAAAGCCCCCAACATTGCATACACCCGGGCTTGCGGTGTTTTCAGAAGCGACACGTCGGGAGTGAGAGTCGCACGACGGGCGGCTTCTGTGCGGAAATGATCCGCTTGCTCGCGGGTCACAATCGGGCGGTAGCCGAGCATCTCTGGCCCAACATCCTTCCCAATGAACCAGCGGTAATATGGAGCATATTTGACATACATTTCGTCGATGTCAAACATTTCAACCAATGACTGCGGAACGTCGAGATAATTTACAGCTGCGTTTGTTGGCTTATATGTAGCCATAGTTTTACCTCTATACCTTTGTTCGTGTTAGTTAGTATCGTCAGCTATACGACCACCTAGACAACACGTCTAGGTAGTGCCGGTTTACCGGCCTAGTCAGACTATTAGATTAGCTTCTATTTTTTTCTCCTATTAATTGATTTCACTGATTTTCAAAGGGCGATTTTATATAAACAAAAAACCTCCTCTTTACGAGGAAGTTCCTTGTTAAATATAACCTATAGTATATCATTAATTGTTCTTTGGGTCAAATACCTTAACGATAATTTTCTGAGGTCCCGTCAGATCTCCGCTCCTCTATTTAAACAACTATTCTCGAAAATACAATAATATCTCGGATATAATTTACATATGTCTGAAAATCAACTCGATGGGGTTCAATTTAAAATTCGCAAACCCGAAATTATAGGTATGAACGATGTAGTAGACATGATCTTAAAGGAAAAACCTTGTTTCGTATACGTGTCTGACGTACATATCACTTCCGAACCACAGGACGTAGCCGCGAGCTTATTAGAAAACATTTCTCGAGCACCTTCATAGAGAGTTGGTGATATCGGTTTTTATGTTGAGGCACTCTATGACTATGCCGACCCAGCACAAGGTGACTATAGTGGCGGCGTCATTAAATGGGACGAGTTTCACGGGGAAAAACACAACAACACCCACTATAGAGAAACGATACAAAGAGCGGTCAGAAGCCAGATCCCTGTGCATGGCATTGATATAGATAAAACAGTAGATAGTGAGAGCGAAGAAAGGATAAAGCATTGGGAAAGCCAGATCAACAAAGGCTCCGAGCCAATTAAAATTCTTTTGGTTGGTGCCGGCCATATATGGAACGACCACAAAAAAACAGCCGATCTAGTACACAGACTGGGAGACAACCAATGGATTATCCAAGGGGAAAAAGCTTATGCTCCCCCTGGTTACAATCAAATGATTAATATAGACGTTTCTCAACTCGTACCGACGGAACGTAAATATAGAATAGTCAAATATAGCAATATAGACCACAACTAACTTATGCCGAACACCGAAAAAGACTTGTATTTTGTCGCGGTAAAAATTTTCTTGGAAAAGGACGATAAATTCCTTATCCTAAAAGATGGGTTTGGGGAATGGGACATCCCGGGAGGTCGCATTAGAATAGACGAATTCGATACTCCTTTAGAAAAAATCGTCGAAAGGAAAATGGCGGAAGAGCTTGGCAGCAAAATCCACTACTCTCTTGGTAAACCCGTTGTTTTCATGCGCCACGAGCGAGCAGAAGCCATTCCCGGCAATCCTCAGGTACGAATTTTCGCAGTCGGCTATCGAGCGACCCTTGAAAACGGTGAAATCGAACTGACATCTCATCACACCGATATGCTTTGGGTAAGCCAAACAAATTTTAAGCCAGATAAATATTTCAGGGGTGGCTGGCTGAAGGGAGTTCAAGAATACTTAAATAAAAATCGCGGAAAATAAAGATTTCGATTCCTGGTTAAAATGTGCTTCTGAAGTTTTTATACTTATCCATAGAAAGCAGCCTCTCTATTTCTTTTTTGATCTCCACAACATCGCCTTCGTTAAGCGGCTGAAATTTATCATAAAAACCTGTGTTTCTTTGCGGCAATAAAACAGCTTCTCCATATTTTTGCATGGTTGCCGTTTTCGCTCTTCCAAAAATATGCATGTGCATTATTACCCCCTCTGGCTTAAAAACACTCCAGTTCCCCATTTCCTGATAATTAACGATTCCTATATCTATACCCTGTTTTTTCAGTACATTAGTCATCGCTTCTCCCGCAACCATTGATAATTTCATATATTCGACTGCCTGTTCGGGTGTCAGCTTTGTCCTGTCGGAGACCTTAATTTTCGACCATATACGTATATGTCCGCCTTCCTCCCGGTCGACAAAAGGCTTCTCTCTTGTTTCCAAAATAAAATTTGTCGTTTCATATATGATCGCCATTCTGATTAATAATTCTATCCTACGAACCGCATAAATTCTAGCACGGTCTTGTAACAATCATGTCTATTTTACAAGCGCGCCAAACACGTGGCCAAACATTTATTTAAGTTATTTTTTGCCTGATTGTCTATTAATTTCGTAAAGACACTTTATCAGTTGCCTGGAAACCCATCGGTATTCTGAGCGACTCAACTCCTCCAAATGTTTAGGAGTTTTTCGTCTATTTCTTCTTCTTAAATAGCCGAATATGTTGCTATTAAGCGTAAAATAGTGTATAGTGGTGGTAAATTCTCCAGCACGCGCCACACTTACATTAATACGACCCGTACTGAATATAATTTTTTCGCAAGAACCATCGTGCATATTACATATATATCATCATTCGTCCCAAGAAAATGTGGCATCGCAACCTACACGCGCGATCTTTCCACAGAGCTGCAAAACCAGCATACGGGCATCTCTATAGTGGCTATGGAAAACCCTACCATACCAACCCGTTACAAGTCGCCCGTGATTCGAAAATTACGACAAAACATCATCGAGGATTACAAAAAAACCGCTACAAAACTCAACAACAGCGCAACAGACGTAGTGCATCTTCAGCATGAATTTGGATTGTTTGGCGGGGAAGGAATTGATGGCGAATATATTATCGAGCTTGCTTCACGCTTAACCAAACCGCTGGTTACCACATTCCACACGGTTTTTCTCACCCCGACCGATCATCAAAAATACGTCATTCAGGAGCTCGCCCGCTTAAGCCGAAAAGTAATAGTTATGGACGACATCGCGCGCGACCGTCTCGAATATGTTTACCAACTTAATCCGACTGATACCGATGTAATAAGACATGGTGCGCCCATCATCAACACAGATGAGTTAGTGGCGAAAAAAACTATTGGTTTTTCCGGGTCGTATATCCTGCTCGCCAACAATTTGCTCAGCCGCAATAAAGGCATGGAATACGCTATCGAAGCAGTTAGTAAAGCTGTCGCCGAAATACCAAACCTGATATTCCTGATTGTTGGGGAAACCCATCCACTTGTTGTTAATTACGAAGGAGAGCTTTATAGAAACGAACTGACAGCGCTCGTAAAAAAACTTCACCTCGAAAAACATGTAATTTTTGTAAATAAATATGTTTCTCTCGAAAAATTACAGATATATTTAGCAGCCGCCGACGTGTACATTACGCCTTATCTCGATCCCCAACAAATCACATCCGGAACTCTGTCGTATGCGATCGGTGCCGGCAAAGCCTGTATTGCGACAGAATATGTTTACGCCAAAGACTTGCTTGCCAAAGGAAGGGGCTCGTTGGTACCTTTTCGCGACAGCTCCGCCATCGCATCGGCACTTATAGATCTGTATAAAAACCCAAAAAAAAGGGAAGATTTCGAAAGAAGAGCATTATGGCTCCGGAAAGACATGCAATGGCCCAAGGTAGCCGAAAAACACATCCGCCTCTACAAACACGTCTTATTGAAAGCGAATCATACGGAGATTGTTGTTTCGGATTTTATAAAAAAACCACTTGATATCACCCACTTAGACCATATGACCGATGATGTTGGTATCATTCAGCATGCTCACCATTTCATACCCAATAGAAAATTCGGATATAGTCTCGATGATGTGTCAAGGGCGCTCATAGTTGTCTCCAATTTATATCGGGAAGATGATTCGAACCATGTTTTACGTCTTATAAAAATATATTTAAGCTATCTTCACGACGCCCAGGATACGGACGGCAAATTTCACAATTTCCTAGATTATCGGCGTACTTGGGATAAAATCGAGGGTGTTAACGATTCATATGGGCGAGCGATGTGGGGACTCGGATATTATCTATTCATCCATAAAAACTCACATCTGGATTACCCCGTGCGACTCCTTTTTTCAACAAGCGTACAGCAACTGAAAAATGTTTC
>CAYMOO010000100.1:3288-4541 GCA_964392185.1 uncultured Gammaproteobacteria bacterium | reverse complement strand
CCGACCGACTGGATGCCTTGGGTAGTCAATCACCATTATCGCAGCAACTTTAACGCTACTACACCGACGGGATGGGGACGACTTATGGCCTGGACCGATTGGACGCATTCGAAATGACACCCCATTCATAAAATCATTCCAATTCTCATTGACAGAAATGTTATTATTATTTGTATATATTAATAACAAAAACATCTACTCATAACAAATTTTTTGTAAGTTAATTTCAGATCGCATGAAAAGGGAAAGAAAAAAACTACATAATTTTAAATATCTCGCTTTATCTCTCACTGTAGTTGTCGGTATTATATTCATAGTTTTTTTTATATCAATTAATGACAAATATAATTTTGTCATCACTAGCACTCCGAATAAAGAATATAGATATGAAAATCATAATAAAGAACTCGGCGCCGAATTTTTCCGCAACGATTCCGAAGAACATATATATACATTGGCCGATAGCGAAAATAACGCCTCAATAGCACTCTATACCTCAGGAACAAAAAGACAAAGCGGCACGGAGGAATCCAATAATGGCGGTAACATCGATAATATCCAATTAACCACAGATATTCCCGATACGGTTTTTAGCTATCACATTATCGAACACGGTATTAAAGAAGAAATCGTCCTCAAATCACCGACGGCAATCTTACGCGATCCGCTCGTATTTTCATTTGCTTTGAAGCTGGAAAACCTCACTTATCACAAAGATAAATCAGGTCTCGTATCGCCTTCTTTTTACCATAAAAAAGATCATGTAGTTTATACTTTACAACCTCCATTTATATATGACGCAGCAGGAGCACGCACTTATAAAGTCGGCATGCAAATACGAGAAATCGCCAATAATGTTTTAGCGATAGAAATAATACCCGACTCGGATTGGATGAAAGATCCAGCACGGAAATTCCCTATCACCATCGATCCTACCTTGGTCAAAGGTAACGCCCCCCTCGGCGAATGGAATTTTGATGAAGGCGCCGGGTCCACCGCAAATGACACTTCCGGAAACGGAAATAGTCTGACTGTTAATAATGCGGCGTGGCAAAATAATAACGACTCCGGAAATCCATCCTCCACATACCTCTCATTTGATGGCACGGGAGATTATCTTCGTGGATATAGCACAGATTTCGATTTTGGGACCGCTTCCTTCTCGGTGAAAGGGTGGTTCCGCCACAATTCTAAAGCACCTACTTCGGGGACACATATAATCATGGCACGTTATCAAAGTGCCGGTTGGAAAA
>CAYMOO010000100.1:0-3278 GCA_964392185.1 uncultured Gammaproteobacteria bacterium | reverse complement strand
ATTTATGTGCTTCGGTGTGGATGACGATGCCAGCTGGGGCCCGGATGCTTCTGTTTGTACCACTTCTTCGCTTGGTTCATTAGCAGACTCACGTTGGCATCATGTACTGGCAGTAAAAACCGGCACGAGCTCGATATCAATATATATTGATGGAAATTTGATAAATACACTCGCAAGTGGAATTCCGACCGGACCGCTCAATTGATTTCATTTTCAAATGATCAAAATCATATTAGACAAAAAAAATATTTTCAAAAAAATAACATATCTCACGACTGCTATTTTTTTGGTATTTTTCATATTACCTATAAAATCCCATGTTATGGCGGCCTTTCCCCAAGTCGCCGCCACACAAAATTCTTCTAGGGGTAGTGCTGCCGTCGATGATAGCGTAACACTTCCGGCAAGCATCGCTGCCGGGGATCTTATAATAGTTTTCCATTATTCCGATTCCGGCGTTACGCGTACATTCCCATCGCCTTGGGTAGAAATAAAAGATACGGACACCGCCGCCGATAACAGTGACGTTGGTATTGCATATTTAATAGCAAGCGGCGGTGAGTCGAGCGTAACCGTATCGAAAAACACATCGGAAAGATTCAGCGCCATTGCTATACGTATAACCGCTGCTTCCTGGCATGGAACTACACCTCCGGAAATCTCCGTAGACGGTACCGGCACAAGTACGAGTCCGGATCCGGCATCGGTCACCGCATCGTGGGGATCTGATGATAACTTGTTCATCGCCGCTATGGCCTTCGATGATGGCTCTGGTGTCAACTCAGTGAGTGGCTACCCCACGAACTACTCCAGCAATCAAACAGTATCCGATGTTGTCAGCTCAGCGGGCCGTGGTGCTATCGCGACTCGAGAACTTGCTGCAGCAAGCGACAACCCGGGAACATTTACTATGACTTCAGACCAATGGTGGGCTGGAACACTTGTCGTCCGACCAGTCCCACCGCCGACAAGCACGCCTACCCCTGACCCTGCTAAAGCTTTATATATCGGCATGGACACCGATACAACCTCCAACGGCTGGACAGGTTTCATCGATTCCGCAGCTATATATGATTACGCACTTACCGATACACAAGCTAAAACAAGTTATTATATCTCGACTGCGGCTCGTTTCGGGGGTTCAACCACAGACAAAACAACAGAAGGTCTTATGGGTTACTGGAAAATGGATGAAAATACCGGCACTTCAACCACTGCCGACTCATCTGGCAATAACCTTACCGGAACAATGAGCGGCATAGCCTCAACCGCCTGGTCGGCAGGAAAATTCGGATCCGCACTCACTTTCGATGGAACTAATGATGAAGTCGATGTTGCAAGTCCTGCTAGTGATAATCTATGGTTTAGCACCTCTCAAAATTTTACAGTCAGTTTATGGATTAAAGGTGGTACTAATACCGCCGGGAATACCATTATAAGAAAAGGTAATACCAGTAAATATTCTTATGACTTATCTTATGATACCGGAGATAATAGTATCAATTTCGGCAGATATGATGGAACGAATTCCCCTTTTGCCTCCGGAACAACCGCTATAAACGACTCAACATGGCATTTCATAACCGGAGTAAAAAATGATAATACATTATACCTCTACATCGATGGTCAACTGGATGGTACCGCTCCTGATACTACCACTTCTAGCCTTACCGATCCGGGAACCAATTTTTCGATGGGAGGAAGAGGTGCCAATTATTACAAAGGCACAGAAGATGAAGTCCGGGTCTATAATCGAGCATTTTCACCATCAGAAATTACCGCATTATATAAGTGGGCTCCTGGACCCCTTGGATACTGGAAAATGGATGAAAATACCGGCACGACCACAGCAGATTCTTCCGGAAATCAATACACAGGAACTATGACCGCTATGGAAGGCGACGAATGGAGACCGGGTAAGTTTGGTAACTCTATTGAATTTGGGGCGACAAGCGAATATGTCAGCGCCGGAGATATAGCCGATCCAACTTCACAAATCACCATTAGTGCCTGGATTAACTGGAAAGCAATCCGCGCCTACGACGGTATCGCCTCGAAAAGAAATTCTACAGAAAATGATGGTAACTGGGTACTGCGTTCGGATGATGCGGGATCCGGAAAGCTGCAATGGATTATCTGGCAAAGCTCAAATCAAAACTCAGTTCTTTCAACCACGGTTATGCCAACTAATACATGGACCTATGTCACGCTTACTTTTGACGAAGACACCAATACCACCAAAATGTATTTCAATGGTGTTCTGGATAAAACAGATACTACAACCGTAACTAATAACTTGGCAAATACAGCCGATCCATTCATTATCGGATATGATAATCAGGGAAGCTCTTATTTTGATGGAAGAATTGACGATGTTAAAGTATATAACTATGTACGAACACAAGGACAAATAGTAGAAGACATGAATGCATCGCATCCTTTGGGAGGCTCGCCTGTTGGCTCACAGATTGGGTACTGGAAATTTGATGAAGGTTACAGCACCGTTGCCTATGACAATTCAATAAATTCCAACAGTTTATCCTTATCAACAGCCAGTTGGACTACAGATGGAAAATATAATATGGCATGGAACGGCACCGGGAGCGGATATCGATTAAGCCGTGCCGACGACTCTGATTTTGACTTTACCGCCACCGACGATCTATCTATCGCCTTCTGGTTCAAATCATCAACGGCTTCCAACCCCGGAAGCAATACCTGGCATCATGTCGTCGCTATAAAAACGGGAACAAGTAAAATAAATTTATATGTGGACGGTCAACTTCAAGGCACGGATGCGAGTCTTAGTGCCAGTGGTAACCTTTCAAATTCGGACAGCCTTACAGTCGGAGATCAAGACACCACAAACGGAAATGAATTTACCGGTTTTATCGATGAATTAAAAATATACCGAGCCGCATTGACTCAAGACCAGGTATTAGTCGAGTACAATATGGGGCGGTCTGTAGTATTCGGAAAAAGCTCCACAGCATCAGACGGCACAACCGCCGATTCTTCAGCAGCGCGTGAGTACTGTGTTCCTGGTGACACTTCTACATGTAATGCTCCTATAGGTGAATGGAAACTTGATGAGGGTTCTGGCACGACAATATACGATACAAGTACGAACGGATATAATCTAACAACTTCAAGCTGCGGGACTCCGGTATGGATACCCGGAAAATTCAGCTGGGCACTTTATATGGATAGCACAAACGACTGTGTCGATGAGAACGATGTCAGTATGCCAGGCCTAGTCCTAACTGGAGACGTTTCTC
>CAYMOO010000099.1:0-4549 GCA_964392185.1 uncultured Gammaproteobacteria bacterium | reverse complement strand
ATCCGGATTCCCGACAAATGTCGCCCCTCCATAATTATATTTCCACCAGTCGTATGTGCCATTACCACGGAATACGTAAATTAAATCTTCGGTCGCATTATACAAAAGTCCGACATACTGAGTAGCAGTTGGTGTAGTAGTGATTGTGGACCAGCTGTTTCCGCTGATATTATATCTATAGAAAGTGGTCGTATTTCCACCAACCAACTCGTAAATATAGCCCGATCTTACAGTAAGATTACCGTTACTATTCACGTTTCCTGGAAGAGTCGCCATGGTGCTCCATGCATTTGTCGAAATGTTATAACGATAGAATGTATTTGTGCCGGCCCCGCGCGGTGTATACAAATAACTGGTACCGGTTGAATTATCAAAAACCAGGTCCGCGCCATTGGAAATATTGGCCGGCGGACCGGTAAGAGTCGACCAGGCATTGGTATCCACATCATACTTCCAGAAATCTGTAGTGGAATTACCTCGTAACGCATAAATATCGGTGCCATCGGCTTGAATGGAGAATCCTGATAATGGCAAATCTGGAAGCGTAGCCATCTCAGTCCAAGTATTATCTACTATCGAATATCTACTGAATTCTTTTTGATAACCACCGAAGCCAACATAGATATAGTTTCCGAAAACAACCATATCGGTACCACTATTGGACATATGAGGTGGAGTCGCCAAGCTTTGCCACCTGTCTTCCGTCGGCTTATATTTGTAAAATTTCATGTCGCGCCCGACAAGAAGATACGTATAGGTGCCATCGGTTGCAATAGCACTACCATCGGTGAGGGTAATATCGGGAGTTCTCCAAACACGGGCATTCCAGGTACCGTCCGGGTTTAGCTTTAAGTCACCTGTTTTGCTTTTTGCTTCGGTACCGCTGAAAGTTCCGGTATCAAAATCGGAACGGTTGGTAAAAGTGGTCGAGGCGGCTAAGATTATTGAGGGGCGCAAAAAGATATCAATAAAAATCACACACAATAATATCGCGGTACCGAAAATTGCGCTCCAGTCTTTTTTCATCAACAGATACAGTCTAAATAAAAACCTGATTTGATCGGACTAAATCTAATTCCATCTTCCTATATACGAAACCATCAAATCCATGCTAATTATTAATTAATAGCAAATTTTTAAATGCTTGTAAATACTAATAATAATAAGCAGGTGAAGACGAGCAGTTTTTTATCAAATACTCAAATCGCTGGCAGTAATTTTGTTTGGAGAAAATGGACCGATGACGGCAAAGTTCAACTTTTGTGGCTGAAAAATATTTTTTGCTTCTTTAATAATTTCCTCCTCACTCACTTTCATTATACCGTCAATAACCTCTGTGGGCGTTTTTATGGAGTTTTGTAAAAGACTTCTTGTTCCAAAAAATTGCGCAACCTTTGAAGAATCTTCTAGCGATATAAGTAATCTGCCTTTGATCAACTCTTTCGCTCTAGCTAGTTCGCCCTTCCTAAGGCCCTCTTCCCTTAATTTACGACATTCCGTCAAAGTTACCGAAATCGCTTCTTTCAGCTTCTCCAAATCGTTCGGAACTCCGGCTTGAATCAAAAACTCTCCCGTGTCCGCATACATCTCGGCATCGGCGCCGATATAATAACAAAGTCCTCGCCTCTCCCGGACTTCGATAAATAACCGTGATGAGGAACCGCCACCCAATATTGTCGAAAGCAATAAAACAGCATATTTATTTTTATCATTAAAAGATACGGACGGGAATCCAAGAATAAAGTGTGCCTGCTCGGTCTTTTTTTCTACCACAGCAATCCGTATATTTTTTTGCACGTCCGTTACTTCTTTGAATATTGGTTTTTTTCCGTCTTTCCATTTCCCAAATTTTTTCTCCACTGTTTCCAAATATTTTTCAAAATTACCTCCGACTTGATCTTTAGAGTTTTTCTGGCCGACTTGGGAAAGTCCACCGGCGACAACCAGTATAGCGTTACTTGGATAATAATGAGCGGTCATATAATCGGTAAAAGTTTTTTTAGTAAATGAGGTGACTGTTTGCTTCGTGCCTAAAATATCCATACCCAATGGGTGTCCGGGATACATTGTTTGTGAAAGAATTTCGCTTACGCGGCGAGACGGCATGTCTTCATACATATTTATTTCTTCGACGATTACCCCCTTTTCTCTTTCGATTTCTACCGGATCCAATAATGGAGACAGTATCATATCGCCCGTCACATCAATCATAGTTGAAAAATGTTCGGACGTAGCTTTTATCCAGTAAGCAGTGTGATCTTTACTTGTAAATGCATTAAAAATTCCACCAAATCCCTCAATCGTCGCACTAAGGTCGTAGGCTGTCGGATAATTTTTGGTGCCCTTGAATGGAATGTGCTCGAAAAAATGCGCAATACCGTTATTTTTTAGATTTTCGTAGCGGGAACCGGCGCCAACAAGAAGTAAAGAAGTAATCGTTGGGAATGTTTCTGTATCGATAAAAATCACTCGCAGTCCATTTTCAAGAACGTATCTTTTCAAATTCATTCGATATTATAGCACTTAGATTTAACAAATATCTTGTGTATTATGGATTTTGCAGTTTACAGAAAAAAATCGCCGTCGCCCTTGCGGTGTCTATAGCTTGCTGCTCGGTAGATTGGTTATTTACCTTTCTCCCCAAGTACATAAGTCCGCATGTAAGACAGGTTAAATCAACCAAATAATTATTCCATCCTTCTTTGTATCCTGGAGAATCGATCGTGGCGGTTGCTTTGTAGTTTTCTGAATACTGCGCTAACCCACATAAAGGTTGATCTTCCATTTGTTTCAACTTGATAAATATTAAGAGCTGTATTATATAATAATTTGCAAATACCCACAATATAATTTTACCTAATCTTATGTCAGAAAAAATACGCACCGTATACTCGGACACGAAAGCATTCGAACCCGATCCCATCTGGCCGGATGAAAACGCAATAATTGCCAAAGGTGGAATCGCCGGAAAATATAGTTATCGTAAAGTCGTACTCCCCAATGAATATGGTCCGGATTTATTTATTATGAAAGGTTTTGAGCCCCGTGTAGTTGAGGTATGGGACGAGGCGACCGGTGAAATAACATACGAACCATATGATTTATCGAAACACGGCGAATTTGGTGATCTTCCCCCAGCCTCCAAACGCACATTTGAGCCGGAATTTGGAGCCGAAGATTTGTACGATAAATCCTGGGGTTAATACATATAATATCTGTTGAAGATTTTATATGTATGCTATAAAATAACCGATGACAATTGAATTCGAATGTGCTCCGGTAACAGACACAAATCCCGATCTCATCTGCGGATATCAAAACGCCTGCGAATGGATATTAATGAATACAAATTTACCTTTCAATCCCGACACTCAAATCGGCCCAATGCCGCCAGAATGTCCTCATGGTATGGTCCAGGGAGTGATAAGCTGTTTAAAAAAATTCAATTTGGAAGTACGGGATGAAAATATCTTAAAATAATTCCCCTTCGATAGCTCATCAATTCATTCTATTCATTCCCGATCGCACCCATTCAAGAAGCGCGCCCCGTTGGTTCATATAATCCCGGGCCATCGCCTCTTGAAAATATTGCGATAATTCCGGATGTATCATGGATAGAAAATCGTCCAGTTCCACCTGACTATAAAGTAAGCCGGATAAATTAGACATCTGCGCGAGAAAATCGGTATATATCATTTTGTCATCCCAATTTGCATTTAATACCGCCATGCAATATTTCCACCATTCATTACCTATCCTCATGCCTTTCTTCATGTGAGTCTCTACCCCTTTTTCCGAACTTTTCACGTCCACACGTAATGAATTAATACCGGTCAACTCTGCATAGTCCAATCCATCGCTTTTTTGAAGATGGAATATAAAATCTGCCCCTTGATGATCCAAATCACTCCCATGCTCTACTTTTTCTATTTCAATCCAGGGAAAATAAGGTTCACCGTTTGCATCTATACCGCGAAAAAGGGATTCCACTCGGTCTTCGGATGCGTCTCCACGCTCACGCGCTTCCTGATAACTTAAATGGCCGTTATGGCGGTGATACAAAACTTTTTGGGGATAATCATCGTCGGACGTATGCCCGTTTGTATAAATCTGGGGAGTAGGCGGTATTTCCACATGGAAACCCATTAATTTTTATGCTACAAGAAAGAAGGAAAAATGTGTGTGTAAAATATCACTGAACCACACAAAAAGGATCTATTCTTTTCGATTAATGAATTCTTCAATATCCGAAGCAGCGCTTCCTGCGGTAAGGCCACTTGCAATAAGAGAAATTGCCGCAAGAGCAAGGCCGATTCTTTCATCTGCCGATCCAACCGTATGCGTTGCCAGCATAGCTTCATACAATTTCACAGCCAATGTCAACTCCACCGTCGAAGCAGTCATTTTAGCCATTATTTCGAAGGGGCCAGTTTGTCGTTCTCCTTTCATGAAGCAGTGTTATAACACATGTAGTAAATCATTACCTTATTGCGCAAATTGTGAGTCCACTGGGACTCGAACCCAGAACCAACAGCTTAAAAGGCTGCTG
>CAYMOO010000098.1:0-4586 GCA_964392185.1 uncultured Gammaproteobacteria bacterium | reverse complement strand
GATAATCTTTTCTATCGCTGCCGTTTTGTTTTTTTATTCCGCTCTCAAATTAAGAGACAAATCTCCTCTTGGTTGGCTACTGAGTGTTTGCATTAGTTTAGTAGTCCCGTTTTCGCTCTGGCTGGTTGCAAAAAATACTATCGACCAGACCGGATTCATGCGGATTGATGAAGTCTATAGCGAACCTACAATATTGTTTGGACTAATTTTGTGCGTCATGCTAGTGGTTAACAAAAAAAAATTCACCGCAGAGGGAAAACCAATAAAAACACGATACCGAATTATAATATTTTTATTTTTACTGCTGATCACGCTACCTCTGACAGTTTATAGTTCAGTAGCAACATACTCAATCAATACCACAGACTACGATCTAAAAAAGATTATTTCTCAAGCAAACTATAAGATCTTCACACCGCAATATATTCCACCGGGAAGGGTATACGATTCCAAATATTACATATCGAAACTATCACTCATCAAGGGGGAAAAAACAACGCAGTTACAGCTCAACTACCCTTTGCCCGATCTGCTAAATGGCAAAAAATCTGGCTTAGTATTAATACAACAATCTTCGGTCAATAAAAATTTCAGCATGGAAAATTTTCTCAAAAGCGAAACCGCATCGGGTTCGGCAAAAAAAATCGATATGCCATTGGCTTCAGATAATAAAGCCACATATTTCGAAAAGGGGATAGAAAAGAAAATATTATTCAGGTCAGGCTTCAATACCTTGATAAGAATAAAAGGCTATTATATAAATGAATCCGAAATCAGAAAATTTGCCGAGAATCTCCGCTAAGACAGACTTTGAATTTCTTTTTTTACCTCTTCATTATCAGGGCCGAATGTTTTGAGTATATATTCAAACAGTTCTTTCGCTTCTTTTCTCTTGCCATATTTCTTCAGAAGCTGAGCCTTCAGAAAATATCCGTCGTAGTAATTATTCTTAAGAGCGATTGCCGACTGGATTTCATCCAAGGATTTATTCGCCAAAACAACTTTTTCCTCTTTATTTTTCTCTTCATCTTCAAGAAGTGAATAAAATAAAGCGGCACTGTATGGTATTTTAGGATCCGTCGGGGCAATTCTTTTTCCTTCTTCAAACAACCCAAGCGAGTCGCGTATCACGGCTGGGTCTTGGTCGAGTTGGTAATAAAGATAAGCGTTTTTTATCGCAGTTTTAAGATACAAAACATTATCTTGCGATTCTTGTCTAGAATGGAGATTGTAGTATCTTGATAATTTCACTATTCTGGCAACTGTCTCTTTTTCACCCGATTTATTCAGGTTATAAGCCAAATTGGCTAAAATATAGGATAATTTATCTTCGTAAACGTGTTCGTAATGATAGTCTAGGATACCGGTATATAAAGATGCGGCACTTTCGAAATCACCCGCTCTTATAAGCCTGTCACTATAGGCATATTCCAAGTCCGCTCTGTACATGCCGATTATATACATAAGCGAAAATAACCCGACGGCCAAAACGGCACCTCTGGACAGATTAACAATCCAGCCGCCAATTTTTTTATGTTCAACTTTAGCATTTTTCTTCGGCATCTCCGCCAAGAGCACGAGAGCTGGTATAAGATAAAAAAAGAGCTGGATAGTACTTGTGGAGAAGCCAAAAAAATTTGTAATATGAATAGTCATGTATGACAACCCCAATAGAAATACGAAAATCGCACCATCGCTGTCTTTCTCTTTCAGAGTTTTTTTGACACCCAAAACAACCAGCACAAATACAGATGCTATTAAAACGACATAAGCTCCGAACCCGATATATCCGGTGGTCGCTAAATAGTTCAAAAATTCATTATGCGCTTTGTTATAGAGAAAATCCCATTCGGACGTAAGGTTATGCTCTTGCGGTCGGACGAAATAGTAAGAATACGCAAATGTCTCGATACCGGTTCCGAAAAGCGGATAACGGCGGCCAAGCTCAAGAGCTCCTTTCCAAACTATCTTTCTGATATCGAGCGAATCGGTGACTCCCGCGTCCGGGCGAGCTACGGGCTCCGCATTGGTTGCAACGGTCGTGGCCGGGTTATCGTTTTTAAATGTTATTAGATTGTCGATTTTAGGCACTCCGGTTTTTATTATCAGAATAGATATTATAAAACCGACGCCGAGCAAAATAATTATTTTCCGCCAAAATGTATCGGTCAGGTTTTTGATTCCTACTATATATAGTAAACCCGGCAAAAAAACACATGGCACGGCAATCGAAAGTAGAGAAGAGCGTGAACGGGTAAATAAAATTCCACAGAACACCAAGAGAATATAGAGAGCATAAACAATAGAAGTCTTTTTCATTTTTTTCAAAAGACTACTAAGCATAAAATAAATTCCTATAAAAAAATGTATCGCCAAGTATGCTCCCAGCCAATTGGGTTGACCTAGTGTAGAAAACATCCTTTCGGCCGGACGGAACTGATCTGTCCAACAAGTATTGTTGAAAGCACCCGTAAATACCAAGCAGGACAGATCGTGTCCGTATCTTCCGGGTAATCCCCAAAGAATCACACCTACGGAGGAAATAATGGAAATCTTAAGGAATGTCCTCACCGAACGGAAATCAAAGTACTGCAAGAAACCGAAAAACAATATTATGTAAGTTATAATCGACAGGAGACCGCCATTGAAACGTCCGTAATATCCTTCAAACGAGGTGTGTCGATCCATTGAAAAATACCAGGACAATATCTGTGAAAGTAAAAATACCAATATCGTTATACTAAAAAAAAGCGAGTGTTTTATCGGCCTTCTTCGAGATAAAAAATCCAGACCCATAAATACGAAAATCAGCGTCGTAACTATGTATATAAAAATAATTTTATTAAATTCGAACAACTCACTTGTCCCCGAATACATTATCCATGGAGTCAAAAGTATAAGAATATAATATAATCGAATTATCACACTTGGGATTTTATTTATCATATGTTTAATTTTATCCAAAAATTAAAAAATATCCAGATACCTTTTCTTTCGTTCATGAATTTGTATTTCGATCTCGGTACCGAGACAACCCGTATAGCGATAAAAGATAAAGGCATCGTCTTGAGGGAACCGTCATATATAGGATACAACAGTAAAATCAAAGAATATATATTCTTTGGACAGGAAGCCAAAACCATACTTGGCAAAACACCCGACTTCGTCCGGATCATCCGGCCTGTCGTTAATGGTATTTTATCCGATTTTGACGGCGAAATTGCCCTCATATCCAATTTCCTCGACCGATCGGTACAACCATATATGGCGCAGTACAAAATTGTTAAACCCACATTCAGGGCGATGGGATGCATACCTTCGATAGCTACCGAGATCGAACAAAAAGCTGTGGAAGAAGCGCTGGTAAAGGTAGGTTGCAATGAAGTGACCCTGGTAGAAAAAGCTATCGCCACAAGCGCCGGCTGCGGATTCGACATTTTTTCCCATAAACCCCGATTCGTCATCGATCTTGGAGCTGGTCTGATTGAGTTAAGCATCGTAAGCGGTGGTGGAATCGTGGTACAAAAATCTCTCAAAACAGCAGGTGAATCTATGAACAAACTTATAGGTAACTATCTGTACCTCAAACATGGTATTGTGCTAGGCGATCGCACCTGCGAAGAGCTGAAAAAAGAACTTCTCGATTTCACTCAGGAAGACAAAACAACAACTGTGCGCGGTAAATCTCTCGAAACTGGCCTTCCCAAATCGATAAGAGTAAAAACAAGCGACATAAAAGAAGCTTTGCAAAACAGTCTAAACCATATTATAGATTCGGCTAAGGAACTCATGGAGTCGTCGCCACCGGAAATAGCCGACGAAGTATACAATCATGGCATAACGCTTACCGGCGCCATGGCGAGCGCCCCAGGTATCGATAAATTTATATCAAGGGAGCTAAAAATAGATGCCTATATCGCGGAACACTATCAAGACGCGACTATACACGGCCTCATAAATTTGGACAAAAATCGAGAAAATGTACATAGGTTAATAGGATATAAATAGCATTTGATTTATTCAAGATCGTTCTATACAATATACCTACCGCACGTTGAAAATTCGGTGCCTATTAGAGTTTGTTTATTTTTAAGCAGTCACAAGCTTAAAAATAATTACAAACACTTAGTATCCTGAGCGATCTTACCATCGCGAAGGATAACCATTTAGTCAAGTAATCGGGTTAGGAATCCTTTGAGCCGCAAGGCAAAAAAGGACTCCACCAATTTTTTTTTAAGAGGTTGATCCTAGCTCAGGATGAACGCTGGCGGCGTGCCTGAGATATGCAAGTCGAACGCAGTTTTGGCCGCAAGGCTAAAACTCAGTGGCGGACGGCTGAGTAATGCATAGGAATCTGCCCCGGAATATCGGATAGCCCCGCGAAAGCGGGGATAATACGATATGGTTCCCTTCTTTATTGAAGGGGTAAAGTACGTAACTGTACGTTCCGGGATGAGCCTATGTCCTATCAGGTAGTTGGTAGGGTAACGGCCTACCAAGCCAATTACGGGTAGCTGGCCTGAGAGGGTGGTCAGCCAGAGGGGGACTGAGACACGGCCCCCACTCCTACGGGAGGCAGCAATCAG
>CAYMOO010000097.1:0-4612 GCA_964392185.1 uncultured Gammaproteobacteria bacterium | reverse complement strand
GGGATGAGGGATATGCCGCTCGCTTGGAGGCAGAAATCGCCAAACTCGATTCACGAGTGGAACCATGGAAGAGCCTTACCGGTCGCTTTGATGAAGCACTAATGGTGACAATTTTATTGTCGCCAATCGAGATGTTAACCCAGCTTATGTTCGGTGCAAGACCAATTGACGCATTGATTGCGCTAACTGAGATCCTGCTTCACCAAGATGAAAAACGGCTAAGGAGTCTGTTAACCAATGACGCGCTTAATACCCACTGGCGTGCATACGTCGCTGTCACCGAAGATGACAACAGATATGCCCAACAACTCGAACGAAAGATTTTTGAGATCAGTAACCCCTAACACCTAAGAAACAATAGTGGGCCAGTCAGGGTGTAGTCAATCCGCAATTTCATGAGTTACAAGAATTAAGTACCCTTTGGGCAAACTCCAAAGGGTACTTATTCTTCATCCCAATTATTCAGTCTTAAACACTTTTTTTCCGCCAGCGCGGGGCAAATCCGGCCATAAACGCAAAAATCCAGGCCTTTATCCGACTCTCGCCTCTTGCGACAATCGCATCGATCATCGCTTTTTTGAATTCGTTTACATCGTTGCCTTCATAGGCCAATTTGCCGTTGTAAAAACAATACGAACAGTATTTTTCGTGCTCGCGCCCGGCGCCTTTTGGATCTTTGGCAAATGGCATAAGACAACTATCGCAGTTGCCCTTGAGGGTCTTGGGGGTTGTTGTGTTCATATATTTGAATTATATCACTAGACTTTGTTGACAATAAATACAGAGAGTTGCTACATTTATTATATGAACCCGGAGATTTACTCTTATGTACGAGCAAAATTGCAACAAGGCGAAAACGAAGCACAAATAACTACCTCACTGATTGCGGCCGGCTGGCAAAGCGATGCAATAGAACAAGTCTTTACAAAAATACACACCGAATCCTTAAGCGACCCATCCAATCTCATCGATCCCGGAAAACTGATACAGGATAGCTTTCAACTTATCAAATATTACCGCAAACCCCTAGGTGTTTTATTTGCTGTTTCCGCAGGCCTGGTTGCTTTCTTTAGCGGAATAATCGCCACTATAATCTCCATGTCCCTTAACCGCTGGTACGGTGCTGGACTCGATGAGGCGAGCGTGCGGGCAAACCCTACTCTACTAATACAACCGCTTATACAAAATCTGCCCCAAATACTGGTCATGGCTTCCGTATTCTTTATCGCGGAAGGGGTCGTCATTTGCTGGGGACAAAGCCTGATTATCAACTTCATGAAGAAACGCCTCGAAAGCCCGCTTCCGGAGATAAAAACTTTTATCGCTGCAGGATCTAAAAGCGCATTACTTATGTGGTGGAGTTGGCTGCTTGGCTTGTTGACCGCTATTGGCGGGTTTAGTTTTTTTGTTATTCCGGGGGTCATCTTCAGTATTTTTTTCGCATTCGTGCCTTACGTGGTGATTTATGAGGGAACGTCTGGTTTTGCCGCACTCAATGCAAGTCGTGAATATACGCGAAACCGTTGGCTCCCCATCTTACTTAGATTGATAATTATTGGAATAATTGCCAGCCTGGTCAACTCCGCATTCGGGATCATCGCTTCGGTTTTTGACAATTTTATTATCCAGTCGATAATATCGTCGCTCGGTTTGATGGCGATGACGTTTATCATGACTATTGGAACGGCATTACTGTATGAAAACGTAAAAAATATCACCGGACCGGTAAATTCGACCTCCGACTTAAAGACAAAAATATTGTACGTTTTGGCGATTCTAGCCTCATTTATCGCGATCGGGATAGCGGTCACGTTAGTTACCGCCTCTTTTAAGAGCTTGAATGGCTCTTTATCGGACTTATCCAAACTAAACAACCTGGAACAGGCTCGGTCGATGCTGGAAAAATTCTATGACGATAACGGCTATTACCCACAAGACTGGCAAGAATTATATGAAGATTTAAAAGAGGATTTACCCAAAGACCCGGACACAAACGAACCATTCGAATATAAACCGACGGAAAACGGAAAAAACTACGATCTTTGCGCGAGTAAACTATCAATACTTGGAGGTGACCGCTGCACCCACTCCGCAAGGATCGAAAGCATCATCTCACCCACACGGCCTTGGAGTGGCACCAACAATGAAGCCTCATCTCCAACACCGACAATCGTATCACAAAATCCTTCCCCGATCATAAACAACGACTCTCAAAGGTTAAAAGATCTTGGCGCAATACAAGATGCGCTCACGAAATACAAAGAAGAAAAAGGATCATTTCCAAACGACTTAACAACACTTGTACCAGCTTATTTGAATACGGTTCCGCAAGATCCGCAGAGTAGTAACAACTATCAATACACCCTAAACTCCGGCGAGGATTACTCAATTTGCGGCACGTTCTCTTACACCCGACCGGATGGAAGTCATGACTTCTGCTTCGGACCCTCAATGCATGCACCCTTGCCTTAAACCGATTTCAGGCTGATTCCGCCGTCGACAACCACGACTTCGCCCGTCACAGCGTCATTCTTCAAGATAGAAATAGCCATTGAGGCAATCTCCTCCGGCACTATCATCCTTTCGATAAGCTGTTCCCGACCACTTGCCACGAATTCTTTTTCCGATATCTTTCCCCATAAAGGCGTCCGAACATAACCGGGCGCTATGGCATTTACCAGTATGTGGGGTGCTAAATTTTTAGCTAGAGTTTGGGTAAAATGGCTTAAAGCCGCCTTTGACGCTCCGTATGCCGCAAGCCCTTTCCAGCAAGCTTTGCCTTCGGCATAGATCGAAGATGTGTTCAAAATCCTCCCGCCATTTTTCATAACCGCCGTTGCCCGGCCACTGCAATAAACCGCTGAAAAAAGATTGACCTGAAAAATTTCCCGCCAAACTGCAGTATCGAAGAGATCGCGAGGATTGTTGATCCCGGCATTATTAACCAGTATGTCGAGTGTTGAGAATTTATTTTTAACTATTTCGAATAAATCATCCATTTCCGACTCCGAATGCATATCGACTTTAACCGCCATGATTTCGACACCCGCAACGGACAATTCTTTCTCAATTTTTTTTGCTTCTTCGCCTTTAGAATTATATGTAAAAATAATTCGGCAACCTTCATTCCCAAGTTGTCTCACTATCGCCTCACCGATGCCGCTGCTACCGCCCGTCACTACAGCTTTCTTATTTTTTAGATTCATATTGTTTACATTAAAACGAATAATAAAGATAAGTCATATACTTTTCTTTTTCTCCTCTATTTGCTTCAATATTCGCTCGGCGCGGGAGAAACCGATCTTAAATTTCCTCTGGATAATTTGGGCCAAAGGGAAATCAAATGAGGGTCGACATCTATTTCCACCTTCTTTACTGGGTCAGACATATCTTAACAGTAATGAGCTCGTTCCCGGTAAATTTAAGAAACTTCAAAAAATCCTCGCTCTTTACAACGAGCGTGGCGGTGTTTATATTCGGATGAAAACCAACTACGGGCGCGGAAAGCAGGTCGGTATCGACGACTACCGTAACTTTATGGTTGGTATCGTTTATAAGCCCGAAGGGAGAGACGGATCCCGGAGTAAGATTCAAATATTCTAATAATTTTTCCGGCTTGCCGAAACTTAAGCGTGATGCGCCAAGGTCTTTGGCTAATTTTTTCATATCGGCACGCTTCTTGCTGGGCACGACGACTAAATAATATTTATCCTCTTTTTTATTCGTCAGAAATAGATTCTTTGTGTGGGCCGCTTCTATTCGTATATCGTACTTTTCCGCTTCAGCGACCGTAAACACGGCTGGATGGTCGTATTTTTCATAAACGATCTGCAGCTCTTCCAATACTTTATAGATATCTTTCATTTGATAAATTCATACAATTTTCTATATTTATCCTTCTTCAGGTGCCAGCTGCCGGGTCGGTAAGGATGGTTGAGATCCTCGATTACCATAAGTATAGAAAAAGCGAGTAATGCCACGGCGACGGTAAAAATATAGTCCAAGTATATATTTGGTACGGCGATAAACAGGGAAAGCACAATCACAAAAAATGTAGCCATACTGATAACGAAATACAACAAAACAGGCACGCGTCCGGAGCTGTAATGCAGACGATCGTTACGGTTTGTCTGGATGTTCAAAAAAATACTTGAAGATAACTGCGCGTATTCCGGCGCACATTTTTCCAAACTAAAAATATCTTGCTGCAGTTTATTGATTGAAGATTCGACAAGCTCAAGGCGTTCTCCTTTATCGAGTTGACGCCAGTCTTCATCATATATAAGATGCTTAAGATAAGCGGCAACCGATGTGCGTACTCTCTCACCCGGTTCTTGTGCCATCTGCTCGCACAAAGCGGCAAGCTCCCAGAGTCCATTCACCTCTAAACGCACTGCATTTTCCAGCCTGTCCCAGCGGTTCCACTGGGTTTGCATAATGAAAGCCGAGACGATACTAAAAATAAGCGCCACGGTTGAATATAACCAAGATATTCCGTTGAGACTGCTGTCGAGGATTTCTATCCGCAGTAAATGATTGATGTTGATAAATATAAACACCGCGGTAAAAAGAAACCAAAAAATTATTACCTTGGCAATGAAGTTGAGATTTT
>CAYMOO010000096.1:0-4641 GCA_964392185.1 uncultured Gammaproteobacteria bacterium | reverse complement strand
TTATGCCAAAGACGTAATCCTTATGGTCGCCAAAAAATTCGGTGCCGAAGGAGGCGTTTATCGCGTGCTTGAGTATGGCGGTGAGACTGTCCAGAGTTTCGAAGTACCATCGCGCCTCACACTTACGAATATGTCTGCTGAGATGGGCGCCAAGGCGGCGATTGTCGAAGCCGACGAAAAAACTACCGCATACCTGGCGGCTCAAAATCGGCCTTACAAATTTGAGGAGAAAGATGTGAGAAGCGATACGGGCGCAAGATACGAAAAAGTAATGGAGTTTGACGTAAGTGGGCTTGAACCGCAAATCGCCAAACCCCCCGACATCGACAATGTCGATGATGTGGAAAAAGTGATGAAAGAAAAAACCAAAGTCGATCAGGTTTTCATCGGTTCCTGTACCAACTGCCGTATCGAAGATTTGGATATTGTCGTTAACCTATGGAAAGGTAAAAAACTCAACCCCGATGTGCGGACAATCGTCACACCTGCCTCGAAGCAAGTTTATTTACAGGCCTTGGCGAAAGGTTATGTGAAATTTTTTGCCGAGATCGGCGCGACGCTTCTCAACCCAGGTTGCGGACCGTGCCTGGGTCGCCATGGGGGAGTTTTATATGACGATGAAGTGTGTGTCTCGACCAGCAACCGCAACTTTACCGGCCGGATGGGCAGCCCGAAAGCCAAAATATATCTGGCAAGCCCGGCAACAGCCGCTGCCTCAGCTATTACTGGATATATAGCTGATCCGAGAAAATATTTATAAATTCACAAGTACGAGGAATGCGAGATTTGGATTTTTTGTGGCTTGGGATTCCATCTGACGTCCCTCCATCAGATGGAGGGCTCCCATCGCCATCAAAAAAGGCAAATCGAGCATTCCGCGAAATATAAAAAATAAAATGAACTGGATTTTTGGAGACAGCATTAACACCGACCTGATCACCCCGGGAAGATTCAACATCACAACCGACCCGCAGGAGCTTGCCAAAGTGGTCTTTATCGAACACCGGCCCGAATTTATAAAAAATGTCAAAAAGGGCGATATCATAATCGGGGGCTCGAATTTCGGCTGCGGTTCATCGCGCGAAACGGCCCCTATGGCGATCAAAGCCTGCGGGGTGGATACGATCATAGCCCGTTCCTTCGGACGCATTTTCTTCCGCAACTGTCTCAATCAAGGTATTCTGGCAATCACTGCCAACACAATCGGTTTCGATGAAAAAGATAAAATCCGCATCGATCTAAAGAAAAAACAACTCATCAACGAAACGAAAAAAATAACTATTGAAATAACGGTGCCCGCCATGATGGAAAAATTACATAAATCCGGCGGAATTATTCCATATATCAAAACGCACGGCATAAAAACGGTGCGGAAATTATTTACCGAATAATATGAAAAAAACCTACAAAATTTGCACAATCGGCGGCGACGGAATCGGGCCCGAGGTAATCGATGAAACCTTAAGGCTTTTACAGGCTAGCGGACTTTCATTTGAGTTCATACAAGCCTACGCCGGATATGATGCTTATAAAAAATTCGGCTCCCCGCTTCCAAAAGAAACTTTGGAAAAAGCTACCAATGCCGAAGCGATTCTCTTTGGCGCCGTCACCACTCCGCCGAATATCGAAGGCTACTTTAGCCCGATCGTACGGTTGAGAAAATCGCTCAATTTATTCGCCAATGTACGCCCGATAAAGTCTTTGCCGATCAAAGAAAGTCGCCCCAACTTAGACTTCACAATCATCCGCGAAAATACGGAAGACTTATATGGCGGGCATGAACGCATTACGGACGACGGTGTCATCGCCGAAAGACTGATAACAAAAAAAGCGAGCGAACGGATTCTCCGATTTGCCTTTAATCTGGCTAAAAGAGAAAACAGGAAAACCGTGACCGTCGTGCACAAAGCTAATGTTCTAAGAAAAAGCGACGGCTTATTTCTTGAAATCGCCAACAAAGTCGCAGCCGATTTCCCGGAAATAAAAATGGTCGATATGCTTGTCGATTCGACCGCGATGCAGCTTATCCGCAAGCCGGAACAATTCGAGATAATCGTGACGACCAATATGTTCGGCGACATCCTCTCCGACGAAGCTTCGGCACTTATCGGCGGCTTGGGAGTAGCCGCCTCCGCCAATATCGGAGAAAATGCCGGACTTTTCGAACCCGTTCATGGCTCAGCCCCAAAATATGTTGCTACAGGTCGCGCCAATCCGACCGCATCTTTTCTTGCCGCCGCGCTCATGCTCGATTTCTTAAAAGAAAATCAAACGACCGGTGCCATCCGTCAAGCAGTCAACAAGACTATAGAAAATAGAATTTGCACACCCGACCTCGGCGGGACAGCCGATATGAAAAGTTTCACCGACGCGGTTATTGCCAATTTACAAATATGATACTTATAAAAGCGGGCGGCGGTCTGGGTATACGATGGGACTATATTGCCGCCGACATCGCCGAGATTCAAAAGAAAGAAGCGGTAATCGTCGTTCATGGAGCAAGCGCCCGGCGTGATGAAATAGCCAAAACACTGGGCATGCCGACAAAAACCATCATCTCGCCATCTGGAGTGAGCAGTGTTCTGACCGATGAAGATGCAATCGATGTTTTTCTGATGGTTTATGCCGGCCTCGCCAACAAAAAAATCGTCGCCGAACTGCAAAAAAATTCCGTTAACGCGATCGGTCTTTCGGGTGTTGACGGTCGCCTTTGGCAAGCCAAACAAAAACCAGCGGTTTATTCCGTCGAAAACGGCAAAACCAAACTGATAACCAACAATCTTACCGGCCGGGTGGAGTCGGTCAATAAAGACCTGTTGGAGCTACTCATATCAAACAAATATGTTCCGGTTCTCTGTCCGCCGGCAATATCCGAAGACGGACAGATCCTGAATACGGATAACGATTTTGCTTGTGCCCTTATTGCCGCGGCGATGAATATCAAAAAAATGGTCGTCCTTTTTGAAGAAAAAGGGTTATTGGCAAATTTCGCCGATAAAAATAGCATCGTCGGCCGGGTAAATAAATCCGGCCTCGACAATTATATGACCTCTGCGCAAGGCCGGATGAAGAAAAAACTGCTCGGGGCAAAGAAAGCACTTGAGCTTGGGGTAGAAACCATTTACTGGTCCGATGGTCGGATAGAAAATCCAATCAGCAAAGCACTTAATGGGTTGGGAACTATTATTAGTTAAAAATTAATATACATCGGCAGGTGGCAGGGTCGGAGGGGTCCCGTCAGCGCGCAACGCAGTGAGCACTGATGGGAGGAGACCCTGACGGAATCTGCCGATAAAAAATTCTTAAAAAAATATGATCGATCAAAAATATTTGCACCAAAAATACATTCTCGGAACATACGCCAACCGCAGCCTGGAAATAAACCACGGTGAAGGTATGTATTTACACGGAGAAGACGGTAAAGCATATCTCGACTTTATGACAAATTACGGCGTCAACATATTCGGCCACGCACATCCGCAAATCACGGAGGCGCTCACCGCGCAACTGAAAAACCTGACGACTTTGCATGGCAGCTTCATCAACCGGCAAAGATCGGTCGTGGCCGAAAAACTGGTGAGTGCCAGCGGCGGAGGTCTAAGCCAAGTATATTTCTCAAACTCGGGAGCCGAGGCGGTCGAGGCAGCCATCAAGTTTGCGGTACTCGCAACCGGTAAAAAGAGGTTCATCGCCTGCGAACACGGTTATCACGGCAAAACACTGGGAGCGCTTTCGGCAACCGCCGGGGAAAAATACAAAGCACCTTTCCGGCCGCTTCTTTGGGAATTTACAAGCATTCACTACGATGACACGACTGCACTCGAGAAAAGTATCGACGATCATACCGCGGCATTTATAGTCGAACCAATTCAGGGTGAAGGCGGGATTATACCACCGGATGAAAATTACCTGAACCGCGTACGTGACATATGTACACGCCATGGAGTGCTGCTTATAATCGACGAAATCCAGACCGGCGCCGGCCGCACGGGCGGCTTTCTCGCTTCCCACAAAAACATGATAAATTACGACATCGTTTGTTTAGGCAAAGGCTTGGCGGGCGGCATACCCGTGGGAGCGACCTTAGTATCCAAAGCCGTTGCCGGCAAAATTCCCCGCGGCAGCCACACAAGTACATTCGGCGGCAATCCCCTAACTTGCGCCGGGATACTTGCGACACTGGAACTTCTCGACTCAGGCAGGCTCAAATATATAGAAAACATGGGCAAATATTTTCAGGAAAAACTGTCCAGTGCTTTGCCGGACAAATATCCTGTCCGCGGCAACGGTCTTATGGTCGGCGTCGATATCGGCTCCAATCGCAACCAGATTCTCAAAAATATGCAGCAGCTTGGCGTTTTGGCAATTCCGGCGGGCGAAACTGTCGTCCGCTTTTTGCCGCCCTATATTATCGAAAAAAAACATATAGATGACGTTATTAACGCATTAGTAAAAGCTTTAGAAGTTGTTTAACGTGAGACCTATTATATAGATTCTTCGGCTTCGCCTCAGAATGACAGTAGATTTTTTCTATGGATAGACGGGATGAAATGGTTATCTCTGTATGTCATTCTGAGTCCAGCAGAGCTGGACGAAGAATCTATATTATTGACACCAATAAAATCAACCCATTAAAACAAT
>CAYMOO010000095.1:772-4662 GCA_964392185.1 uncultured Gammaproteobacteria bacterium | reverse complement strand
ATCCCGATAAAATCAGTTATGTAAATAAACAAATAGTCAAATATTATATATACGGGGAGATATCTTCACAAAACGGTATGGGCGAACCGCCACCGGTCGGTAATCTTGAAGAATTAAACCAGGCGATTAAATCGATGGAAGAGAAAATAAAACCTAAATATTTTTCATCGGCCAAATTTGGGTATATAAATATATGGTTTGGAGGTGAAAATGCCAACCCAGATTTGAAAAAACTTTATGACGATCCGGAAGCAAAAGCAAAAGAAATAGTTGCCCGATATCAGCAACTTTTCGTTCTGGGAGAACTTTCCCCGCAACAAATAATAGAAACGTCAAATTCCGATGCCGAACTAAAAAATTTTGCCGGACCATATAAAAACCAAATCCTAGATAATTATTCGGCGACCGACAGCCTATTTCCGGAAGACGATTCGTTTAATACTTTTCTGTTCGACCAACCAGCAGACCAAATATCGGACATTCACAATATTACCGACAGCAACGGACAAAAACTGGGTTATGTGATCGTCTATCCGGAAAAAATCACTAAACTCAATTACGATTCACTCGATTCAATGATCAAAGAAAAAGAAAATGAGTTTGGATACTAAAATATGTTTACCAATAAATCGATTTTATATACAAAAATAGGCGCGAGCGTCCTTCTGATTTTACTTGCGATAACGATATTTTATATAAGTTATACACAGCGCCAGGCCGCCGTATCGCCTCAGGCATGGAGTACAACCAGCAGCGCCGCAAGCAGATGTGAAGAAGGCGCGGCAAAAATAAATGTTACTTTTACCAACACTGAAGATACTGCCTCCGGACTAAGCATGAATGTAATCGTGGTCGACGATCAGACCGGAAAATCTGTTGACCTAGGAACGGTAGCACCCGGACAAACAGCGACCGGCAAAATCGATACCGGCACCAATCATCTGAGCTCCGGCACAGTAAGATTCAAACTCACATGGACCGATGGAAAAAACGGAACCGATACAAAATCGGCTACTTACGAAGCTCTATCTTGTGAAGGTGTCACACCGAGCATAACTCCATCGATTACCATCTCTCCTTCTATAACTATTTCGCCCTCAATAACAATCTCGCCCACACTCACGATATCGCCGACAGTCAGCGTTTCGCCAACAGTTTCTGTAACCATTTCACCAACCGACACCGTAGATGCAAGCCCCACGCCTACGTACACACCGACGCCGACCTCAACCGCCACACCGACAGGTACGATCACTCCTAATCCGAGCTATACTCCGGTTCCGACCTGGACACCACAACCAACATGGACTCCACCTCCCGGCTCAACCGCCACACCGACACCAACCGAAATCATATTGGCCGTAAACAATACGAACACACCTACCCCGCAGGGAGCCACCAAAACCACGATACCGTCGGCCGGGGTGCCCATACAATGGTTCGTTATCGCGGTACCCATCATTCTATTGGCATTCGGATTTATTTTTTAGTATGAATAGATATAGCGTAGTTATAATATTATCTGTGTTAGCAGGATTGGTTATCGCCTCCGCAATATTCATATACCGCTATAAAAGCACTTCCGATAAAATAACCATAATACCAGCAAAACCAACTCCTTCCTCGATAGCCGCAATCACGGCGACAGCACCAAAAATATCACCAACTATATCGATGCCGGAAAGCAGCCCGGAAGCAAAATTACTGAGTATATGCGATGGAGTGTGGGAAGAAAAATATGAAAAAGCCGACCAGCGAGTTCTCGAATGCCTGGATGTATATAGAAACGGTAAGATAGAAAAAATAATTGAGATCATGGGTAACGAAAATATTGGCAGTTCAACTCTACATGGAAGTAACGATAACTCGGAAAAGTCAAAACAGAAGACAAAAGATACAGTCCCACCAATATACGACATTTTACTTACTGACGATTACATAGATTGGGCCGATGCGGCAAATCATAGATTACCGGTAGTCGGAGGCTTCAATAAAGAGATAGTTGTTTACAGCAATAATTTTGATAAAGGATCGGTGTCTTATTTGTTGGGATCGGGAGATATCGACAAAGTATACAGTGCCCTAACTAAGTACTTTTCGGAAATTCAGCAACTCGGAAAAGATATCGATGCGGTTTAGGAAGATTTATTAAATAACTTTAGGAAAGCCTCCTTGGGCACCTCGACATGTCCGATCATCTTCATGCGTTTTTTGCCTTCTTTCTGTTTTTTAAGTAGTTTATCCTTTCGTGTACGGTCTCCGCCATAAAGTTTGGCCGTGACGTCTTTGCGGAACGGAGCTACTCTTTCGGAGGCGATAATTTTCCCCTTATAAAGGGCCTGGATTTTGACTTCGTACATTTGACGTGGGATTACTTCCCGCATTTTTCTTACAATCGCCGATGCCTTCATAAATGATCTTTCCTGAACCACGATTTCGGAAAATTCCTCGACCGCATCGCCATTTATAAGGATACTTAGCTTATCTGCTTTTACCGCTTCATAACGCAAAAATTCCCAATCAAGTGAGGCGTAACCCGAAGTAACGCTTTTGAGATTATCGAAAAAATCCGAGATCATCTCCGAAAGGGGCATTTCGTAATTTATAGATATCTGGTTTTTATTATCCATGGTTATAAAACGGGCGCGGTAGTCGGTACACAACTTCATAACCGCTCCCACATACTCATGCGGAGTAACGACCATGATTTTTACGTATGGCTCGAAGTATTGTATATTTTCCTGCTTATACTCGACTTGGGGAGGTGTAAGTATCAGATCGAGACCAAACTCTCTCTCCAGTCTTTCGCGGACGACATCGGCATGGAGTAGACCCAAAAATCCAACACGGAAACCGGCTCCAAGTGCAGTACTATATATGGCGGAAAACTCCAAAGACGAATCATTCAGATATAATTTTTCGAGCGCTTTTTTAAGATTGAGATAGTCGATTGTATCTGTGGTAAAAACCGACGCAAATACCATCGGTTTAACGCGTTTATAACCGGAAAGCGGTGTTTTGTCGGTACTCGTAAAATCAACGATAGTATCTCCGACCCGGACTTCGTGTATATCCTTAAGATTGGTTACGATATACCCAATCTCACCCGATCCGATAACCTCAGCGGGCGTCAGGTCGGGCGAGAATAATCCGACTTCATTGACTATAAAATCGACATTATTTACGCTCAACATTACTTTCTGGCCTTGTTTGAAGGTGCCGGAAAAAACTCTGACAAAGGCGATTACACCACGATGAGGGTCGTAATAGGAATCGAATATAAGCGCCTTACCGTTCGAGCCGGTTATGTTTATTTGTGGCGCCGGAACTTTTTGCACGATAGCATCAAGTAAAGGAGGGACATTAAGACCGGTTTTTGCCGATATTTCAAAAATATCACTTTCTGGAATGCCAAGAAAATCGACAATTTGTGCTTTGGTTTTTGCCGTTTCCGATTGGGGAAGATCGATCTTGTTGACGACGGGAATAATGGTCAGGCCTTTATCTATAGATTTATAGGCGTTGGCTATCGTCTGGGCCTGTATACCTTGAGTTGCGTCAACTAATAAAATTACACCCTCCACGCAAGCCAATGTCCGGTCGACTTCATAGGAAAAATCAACATGCCCGGGAGTATCGATCAGATTCAGGACATAGGGCTTTCCGGAGCTGTAACTCATCCGTACGGGGGCAAGTTTGATGGTGATTCCGCGTTCGCGAGATATAGGGTTGCGGTCGAGCATTTGCTCATCATGCTTGCCGGGCTGAACCCGACCACCGGCACCATGGCCATCATGTCGATTCCCCGCGATACACGTGTGACGATCCCCGGACACGGCATCGGCAAGATCAACGCGACGACCAACAAGGACGTGTACCGTGACGGGGGT
>CAYMOO010000095.1:448-762 GCA_964392185.1 uncultured Gammaproteobacteria bacterium | reverse complement strand
TCCGGTCGAGCATTTGCGCATCATGCTTGCCGGCCTGAATTATTCCGGTCAGTTCAAGCCAACGGTCCGCCAAAGTAGACTTACCGTGATCGACATGCGCGATAATCGCGAAATTCCTGATATCGGCCATGCTTACACCTGGACAATCTTAATGGTCGAGGTTCCTCCCTCAACGGCCCATTTATCGCCATGGATCATGATTACTTTTTTGCCTGCCTCAATCAGGTTTCTTTTTTTGAGCACATCAACACCCCTCATTATTTCGGAAATATCGACGAAGGAACCTTTTCTTTCCGGAGAATTAACCACTATTG
>CAYMOO010000095.1:0-438 GCA_964392185.1 uncultured Gammaproteobacteria bacterium | reverse complement strand
GCGATCGGCAACACTTGCCGAAGGCGTAAAAACAAAAACAGGAACTTTTGGGCGGTATCGGGATACCAATTCGGCGGTCGTACCGGACTGTGTAAATACTACGAATGCCTGTATTTTGTCAGACATGCCCGATTTTAGATACACATTGTATGCCGCATCGGCCATAATTTCGCCCTGATTCTTCATAGAATAGTTGAATCGGAGTCTTATATCGTCGTGAAATCGCGATTCGTTGAAAGCGGCCGTTTTAGCCATAACTTCAACCGTCTGAAGCGGATAAGATCCGCTGGCGGTTTCGCCGGACAACATGACGGCATCGGTGTAATCGTATGTTGCGTTACCGATATCGGATATTTCCGCACGGGTGGGGAATGGCGAATCGATCATCGATTGGAGCATCTGAGTCGCGGTTATAACCGGAATATTGTTTTCGATGCA
>CAYMOO010000094.1:0-4711 GCA_964392185.1 uncultured Gammaproteobacteria bacterium | reverse complement strand
CGAAATTAAAGCCCTCTTTCTCCCATTATGGGTGTGGGTTGCGATAATCGTACTGCTTGCGGCTATGGGAATAACCTTTTGATTGTGGACAAACTCCAAAATAGTTTGAACCAGGTGGAAGCTTATATCTATAGTTGGTACAGTAGTCTCACTTCCATGCATGATATACTACTCGACTTTGACGGTAAGTTTGAGTGAAAGATCTATTTTGAGTTATTTTATGTTTTAAGGCTCGGATGAATCGGTAAGCAGGGCTGAAATATAGACGTGGATTTTTAGGATAGATCATTCTGATATTCTTAAATCCTACTGTTTGGAGCATTGCTTCTACTGCTTTTGGATTAGGGCCCCACCAAGATGTTTTATCGTGATCTAACTCATCATCGGGGTAATAGATCATAATCGGTCTTGATTCATGCAACATATCAACATGTGTTTCAATAATTAACATTTCTTTTGTTACACTTGCTACAGCTTCAAGAGCTCTAAGAGGATTTTTCATGTGGTAAAGCACACCCAAAAATAAAACTATATCAAATATTCCTACGTTCTTCGAAGATATATCTTCTACTTCTATTTCTTTATCTTCGACGTGTGACTGGAGGATTTCTCTCGCGAAGTTAAATCCATCTTGATTACTCCACCCCTGCCCGCTCCATGCATACGAATCAACAGCCAAAACTTTTAGTGCGCCACGCTTTTCTGCTTCAAAAGAAAAAAAACCGTCCCATGCTCCTATATCTAATACTGTTTTGTTTGACATATCGAGAGGCAACTGAAGGGTTTTTAGTTTCTCAAATGTTGAATCTTTTCCTGGGGTGATCAATCCATTCCTTAAGTCAATAGTATGCCACCAACGAATGGCGTTCATTTGTTCTTCGATTTTACTTCGTGAGGCCGACATTACTTATATTATAAATTGAAACACTTACGAAGACGAATTTGAATGAAGCAGACTTTGAGTCAGACGCGAGTAAATATAGCAAATAAATTACTATGATAGCCCCAGTGGACAAGATCCAAAATAATTTGGACCACCTGGAAAATTATATCTTCGAATGACACAACGTTCATAAATCCACCGAAAATATATATATAATGCCTTATATAGATTTCTGAACAATTTATTTCACTTTCTGTAAAATGATACTATTATGTCGTTCTCAATAAAAAATTCTTATGAATCACAAATACCAGACTTCATAATAACGGCAATCGTCTTTCTCATTGGTTGTATTTTTAGCACGTACATACTATTTTCAGTAAAATCTGTCGCAAAATTTATTGCTGGATTCGAAAATCCTTTAATTTTTTCACTCTATTACTTGTGGATAAAGGCACTGGTAGTAGACATTCGCAGAATCAGCAACGAAAAAGAAAAGTCCGGATATTTTCCTGGTTTTGTTTACTGGGTATATGCCACTCAGTGGTTAATATACGGGTCTATAAACGATTTAGCATTTTCATCTTCACAGCTTTCATCTACCTTCAACGGAAATGTTTCTTGGATCGCTTCACTTTACTTCTTGAATCGCTCTTTGTTCTGGCTTATATTGGACATTGCTTCTTCAATACTTCTCGTCCCTCTTCGCTATACGCTCACAAAATCTACATCAATCAAAACATTCTTACTATTAGATTATCTTAAATTTTTATTAATCTTCATTATATACACACTCGCAAGCATTTTCTGAAATTATTACTATGTAAAATATAGTTTTAGACTATCTCATTAGTACGAAATCCATGGGTGGAGATGCCGGGAGTTGAACCCGGGTCCGAGGAAACACTTCTACAGACGTTATAGTTAGGGGTATGGTACTTTTAGTTCATGCCGTGGCAGTCTAAATACCCAAACCTGCCATGGTCATCGATTGAAGGGTTATCGAATGCGCTCTACAATCGAGAAGCTTAACGCAGTCTTACCTCAGTTGGTTTGTGTTTCGCTTCGTTGAGCCGAGGAAAACGTGAGCGAAACTCAGATCAAAAAGCTTACGCCGCGAAGGCGTAGGCTCGTTGAGAATATTGAGAAGCAACGAGGCCACTCAATCTCTCTCGAGCAAGAGCTTTAAGTTCCGAAACGGCATTCTCAAATGAGTTTGCAGTTATGAACTCCATTTAACGCATAGGTGCGCCCTAACCGCCTGTAAATGTGCAAATTCCCCGTCGAATCCTGTCATCCCCTGTTAGAATCCGTTAGACGATTTGTTATGTTGGCAAATCGGCTTACGGATTCTTACATCCCCCGAAGCAATTTTTTGCGAAGGGGGATTTAGATTGACTTAAACCTTCATATACTCCTTCGCCTCTCTCTTCTGCGCCAATCTCTCGTCCCGGGCCTTAACCAATTTCTTCTTTTCTATTTCGCCACGGCCGCGAGCGAGGGCGATCTCAAGCTTAAAAATACTACCCTTATTATAGCAAGAAACCGGAGCAACTGTCAGCCGGCCGCCACCCGAAAGCTTGGTTCTCAATCTTATAATCTCCTTTTTATGGAGAAGCAGCCGGCGGGAACGGCGCGGATCGTAGTTCTGCGGCCGGGAATACTGGTATACCTGGATATCGGCGTTAATAAGAAACACATCGTGGCCGACAATACGTACAAAAGCCTCATCTAGGCGCATGTGGCCGGCCCGCACCGACTTTACCTCCGCGCCGTTTAGCGATATACCCGCCTCATAAGACTCGACCAGCTGGTAGTCCCGGAAAAATTTTCTATTGGTGATATTCATATATGGATTTTCTCAAAAAGGCTTTTTTGACACTATAATTATAGTGTATTATTAGATTATTAACATGGATCCCCAACTTCTAAGCTACATCATAGCGCAGCTGGAAAAGAAAATCCCGGAGGAGGAAATTAGGGCCGCCCTGAAA
Source organism: uncultured Gammaproteobacteria bacterium (assembly GCA_964392185.1). GTDB lineage: Bacteria > Patescibacteriota > Microgenomatia > UBA1406 > GWC2-37-13 > CAYYYG01. The sequence continues at coordinate 1,834 of CAYMOO010000094.1, read as the reverse complement.
ACTCGCGGCTGGCCGGCAGGTATGATAGATAAGGCCTTCGGAACAATCTATTCTAAAGTGGTCGATAAAAAAGATGCTTTCGGCTTCAGTATCCACCGGCTCCGCTCCCCCAGACAGTTGTTACGCGACACTTTCAGTACCCTGACCGATCATTTACTAGACATACTTCCTTTCTTGCTGATTGCGATATTCTCTGGTGTTTTATTAAATGTCTTTATATTCTCCCGTCTCACAGCCGCGACTCCGACGGCCATATCCTGGGTAGTTGCTTTTACCGCGACTTTTGCAATGCTAACAATCGCAGCCTGGGCCGCTGTTGGAGTTCTATTATTTCTCAAAAATCACCAGATACAACCGCACTTCTCCGACAATGCACTTGAGTCGGCCCGAAGAATACTGCCTTTTTGGTGGACATTAATCGTCTTAACGAGCGTTGTCATTGGAGGTACGCTTTTCCTGGTCCCCGGTTTCCTCTTTTCGATATGGTTCATATTCGCGCCCGTCATAAGCGTTGCCGAAGAAGAAAACGGTCTGGAGTCTCTCCTGCTGAGTTATGAATATGCTAAAACACATTTTTTGTCGATTGCTTTCAGGACAATCTTCATCTTCATTTTTCAGTTTTTTTCATCGACCGCAATTATTCTCATAATCTATGTCTCAAGTAGTCTTATTCCCGCTAAAGAATTTTTACCTTTCATATTCGTTGGCGCTATTTCAATAATTGTGACGACTTCATCTTTCTTTTATCTAATATATCTGAATCATCTCTATGAAGACGTTCGTAGTCTGCGCACATTCGCCCAACAAAAAATACCTCTCCTCATAAAAATTGTTTTTATCGGCTCCGGGATCGTCGGATTTATCGCTAGTATAGCGATTCCATATCTGATCATCACCAAAACGATACCGCTCAATTTTCCATTTAATTTCGATTTCTTTATCGCCAAACAACCTTCATTAGATACCTCCCGCCGAGAAGATATAAAATATCTCCGATCGGTAATGGAGACTTTCTACGCCGAAAACCAACGGTATCCGGCCACACTCCCCGAGATGATACCGACATTCGTCAACACAATCCCCACCGACCCGGAGACCAATATAATGTATGAATATATTCAAAAAAGAGGTGGACAGGACTATGAATTGTGCACGATCATCGAAAAAAAGAAACTCTGCGCCACCCCAAATAAGGATCTGCCGGAAAAATAACCGGTATAATTCTTCAGTATGCAAAAGTTAAAACACATATCGCTTTATCTATTCCTCCTATTTCTGCCGACACAACTCGGAAAGCATTTTTTTCCCGATTATACGTTTATAAACGGGGTCAGAATCGACTACCTCTCACCGACACTATTCTTTACGGACATAATCGCTCTCCTTATTCTCATAACCCATCTGGATGTCCTAAAAAAAATATTCTCCAACCGACGCGGCCTCATGCTGATTGCGCTCGCTCTAATCAGTATCGCCTTATCGATGGTCTGGCAGGTTGCTTTGTACAAATGGGCAAAAATATTGGTTGTCGTAGTTCTCCACCATATTTATAAAAGTGCGAAACTTAATCATAAGATCGTACTCGGTATACTGGCCTTTTCCGGGTTGGTGGAGCTTGTTTTATGTTTGCTGCAACTTTCCCACGGACAGGCAATGGAAGGTTTATGGTATTGGCTGGGTGAAAGGTATTATCATACCGGGTCAACCAATGTCGCTGCCGCCTCTTTGGGAATAAAATACTTCGTCCGACCCTACGGTACTTTTTCCCACCCCAATTCGCTGGCCGGATTCTACTTGCTGACTTACGTTTTCATTTATTTTTTACCCGACTTCA
>CAYMOO010000093.1:1244-4750 GCA_964392185.1 uncultured Gammaproteobacteria bacterium | reverse complement strand
AAAAAATCGTAATTACCCAGTTTCTGATAGAAGCGGTTATGTTGACTATAGTCGGCGGAGTTTTGGGTATGATTTTGGGCATCACCATCTCCTATATTATTTCTTCGCAATTTAGCATTCCTTTCACGATTTCCACATCGTCGATCTTACTTGCAATCGGTGTTTCCGGAGGAATCGGAATATTATTTGGCTGGTATCCGGCAAGAAGAGCCGCCGGCTTGCAGCCGATAGAAGCATTAAGATATGAGTAATTTCCAATATTCGAGAAAGGTGGTGACAAACAAATGAAACCAACAACAGTCGCAATTATTGTGATAGCGACAGCCGCTGTCGGTTTTTTCGGAGGAATACAGTATCAAAAAATAAACGGACAGTTTGGTAATAGACAGTTCAACCGCAATGGCGGACAAAACCAACAAGGTGCGCAGGGCGGCATGATGCGTGGGAGAAACGGCAATTTTGGCGGCCGGGTACTTGGCGAAGTAATCAAAGTAGAAGGCGACACCATAACGGTCAAATTAGCCGATGAATCCTCAAAGATCATCACTTTAACAAACACCACCACCTTTAGCAGAAGTACCGAAGCGAAAAAAAACGAAATCAGTATCGGCGAAAAAATCAGCGTCTTTGGCCGGGAAAATGAAGACAAAACCGTTTCCGCGGAAAATATCCAAATCAATCCCATAATACCGAGCATCAACCCCACTTTCAGACCACAATAACAAATTTACTCTTTTTAATAAACTTTGTGCTATTATTTCAAGATATGGAAAAACCGAAGATCGGTGTTGCGGTCGTCCTCATAAAAAATGAGAAAGTTTTACTTGGCCTAAGAAAAAGCGCTTCTCACGGAAAAAATACGTGGAGTACGGCGGGGGGACACCTCGAGTTCGGAGAATCGATAGAAAAATGCGCAGCGCGGGAATTGTTTGAAGAAACCGGCTTGAAAGCAAAAAATTTCCAGCTTGCCGGAGCGACAAACGATATATTCAAATCGGAAAAAAAACATTACATAACAATATTTGTATACTGCGAATATCTATCGGGAAAGCTTCAGGTTAAAGAACCGGAAAAATGCGAACGATGGGAATGGTTTTCCTGGGAAAATCTACCCTCACCTCTTTTCTTACCTGTCGCCAACCTGGTAAAACAAAACTATACGCCATACCGACAATCAGCCAATATAAAAACCTCGCATTTGGTGTATTTGTCCGGTTCGATTCCCAAAACAAAAAAATCCCGAGACGAATACCACGACTGGCGGGAAGATTTCATGAAAGAAGCCAAAAAACAAAAACTCGATATTGTGGGCGTCAATCCCAATAAATTTTCATACGATATGATGCCGGTAGAATATTTTTATGGCCGTGACGTGCATCAGATTTATTTATCGGATGTGGTGGTCGTGAACGCCGCCGAAAAAATCGGAATCGGTACCGCTCAAGAACTATTGATTGCTCATTACTATAAAAAGCCGGTCATCGCCATCTCTCCTTTTCCCAGCCACTATCGAAAAATCATAGAAACACAAAAAACAAAAAAATTAAAATATACACATCCGTTTCTTTTATCTTCCGCGTCGCTAATCGTTGCAGACTATAGGGAAGCCGTCAAGGCTTTGTCTTCCCATTATTCAGGAAAAAATAAACTGACCGTAAAAACTATAGACAATATCGAAACGGAAAGACGAAAATATATGAACGAGGCATTGAAGTTCGATGAGTACACCACCGGGCTTACAAATATCGAACACACTTCTTAAGCTCCGTTTCAGGTAGGTCTTATAAAATAACATCAGAAAGGTGGTGATAAATATGAACAAAAAAATATTACTTACCGTCGTTACGGTCGCAACATCCGGCTTAGTGTTATTTGGAGCAACCTCGATAGTAAAAGCGGAAACTACAAACAGTAACCGCGATAACATAATCGACAAACTCGTTTCCAAATTCAAGCTAAACAAAGCCGATGTGCAGGCAGTATTCGACCAAGCCCGCACCGATCGCCAGAAACAACGCTTGCAGATGATGACCGACAGATTATCTCAGGCAGTTAAGGACGGTAAGATAACTGAAGCCCAAAAAACCGCTATCTTACAAAAATTCCAGGAAAAGCAAACCGAGCGTCAAAAAGAACGCCAGGAGATGCAAGACTGGGCAAACAAAAACGGAATCGACTTCTCAAAAATTGGCGGTATGGGCCACGGTATGCGCGGATGGCATATGTAATAGATTTCATTTACCGGAGTATATGAAACGAACAACTCCCAAATATTTGGGGGTTGTTTCGTATTTTACTTAGTCCATTTCAACCACTTTTTTTCTACCGCCTTCTCCAGATCGACATCGAAGTATTTAGCCAAAATCACCACGTGAGAAAAAACATCCGCAATTTCCGCCTCAAAAACGGACCTAATTTCTGCCTTTGTCTTACCTTTTTTTCTGGCCTGGCCCACCAGCATAAGATATGACTGTATCAGTTCCCCCAGTTCTTCCTGGAGTTTCAAAATATACCAATCTGCGTCGCGTTTTATTTTGTAATTTTTCGTATAAAGAAGAGAAACTTCGTCGAGTTTTTTCGAAAGAATTTTCAGGTCCATAACCATCAGAAACCAAATATCGCATTGGAGATAACCACATCCATTTTCTTGTAGTCAAGATCCGGATCGCCAGTCGTCCCAACATAACCTCCGGCGACAATTATCCGACCACCACGCTGACCGATAAATCTATACTCGGTAGTGCCACGGGGATATCCAAGTGGTTTTTCGTTCACATAAACATGCATATCGACACCGTCAATCGATCTGTTCTGTAGTCTTTGAAAAGAATACCACTCATCCTCTCCGGTTTTTTTATTCACCGCCGAGACCTGACCGATTTTCATATCGTAAAGCCTTTTCATCATCTGTTCCGAATAATTCAGGCCATTATCTGTACCTCCCGGAACGTCCGGCCTTACCACCGTCATATAAATAAACCTTGTTGGTGATTGTTCCGTCGACTGCGTTTGCGGAACGATAACTACACTTATCGGAGAATAATCATGCGCTAAAAAATCATTCGATAGCGTGAGCCGAACTCCGATTTTATCATTGTTATATATTTGTCCGCTTTGTGCACTTTTGGAAGGCTTCACGGCAGCGCGGGCAAGGGCAACTTGTTTATCAATTCCATAGCGTCTGGCCCGATAAATCACAAAGCCACCCATAATGGCAATTCCGATCATGATAGCGGCAAACCATCTGTAAGTTGCGTTCATAGCGCCTATATTATACCTGATAATGTTTTTTATTGAAATAGGGCTTTAAACTGGGAGTATAATTAGACCGCGATGAATCGGAATGAGTCCGGCTCAATACAGATAGATCTGAAAAAAAGGGAAACCCTCAAATGGATGAGAAATGGATTGATTGGATTTGCCGCACTAGCACTAGCCGGGGGCGCTATGAGGTTGTCGCCAATTATAGATGAGATGGGTAACTGGGGCGAAGCGAATTTGCCCGT
>CAYMOO010000093.1:953-1234 GCA_964392185.1 uncultured Gammaproteobacteria bacterium | reverse complement strand
AGAAGAATACCTGAAAATAAATGCTCCGAACCTTAAACGGCTACATTTTGGCGCAAATCTTATACCCGATTACGGCCTCATACCGTCAAATGCGGATCCGGCTAAAGTAATCGCCGAACTAAAAAACCTGGGCTGTGAACAAATCAGGCTCGCCACACGTTGGAATACTTATGAAAACTATGGAATAAAACCTTACGCTCAATATATTTCCGAGTCATTGGATAACGGAATAGATTTAATAATAAGTTATGGTGCCAAATCTCCCGGCTGGCCGGAAACTC
>CAYMOO010000093.1:0-926 GCA_964392185.1 uncultured Gammaproteobacteria bacterium | reverse complement strand
GCGGCTCCCGGAGATGAATGTCCACGACGGCGCAACGATCACCGCCGACTCCGAGCTTGGCAATAGAACCCTTGAATATTCGTCTTCCCTGCTCGACTCCTTGGATCAGGAATTCGGGCTGGAATCTTTTTGGGGGTTCAACCCGGAAAACGAACATTATGAAAATTTCGGAATACATTCGCTAAACGTCGGAAAAACACTCCTCATAAAGCAAGTAGACCTATTACATGAAAAAATAAAATCGACCAATATTCTAATGAACACAATCGGTATAACCCGCCCCGGAAACCGCCCTTCACTGGCCGTAAACGCAGAAAGAGCTATAGAAATCGCCAAGATGTATCCAGATATGAAAATGGGGGTTGGAGCCGATGTCTATGAAGAGTCCGACTATGGAAGGATATCGGCCGACTTTTATGTCGATACCTTGGCCGCGGCCGACATTCTCTATGGTGACGAACTGATACCAAGTACATTAAACAGTCTTTTCCGAAACAATATCGGGGTAGAAGTCACGGAGTTCCAGATCCATGAATGGGTTAAAGAGCAACGGAAACACGAACCAGGCAGCCGAATTCACACTCAATATCTTCTATCCAGAGTCGGAGAAAGACTGATGAATAATGATTATTTCTCCAGCGAGAACAGACTCCTGGTTAGACTCTGGGGCATGGAACCGTTCTTACTAAAGATGCAGGACGATAAAACATATACGTCTTCCAACGAACTACTACAGCTTGTTTCCCAGATAAATTCCGGAAATTTTCTATGAACTTTTTCTCGCTTTTTCTGCTTCTGTAAGAATCTTTTCTGTATCGCCATACAAATCAAGCTTCATTGCCTCCTCATAGTTAAACCAGCCCCAGTCACTAGCTTCATAATTCAACTTTATCTTTTGGTTTTCGGAAGCTGGCTCGACGAGATAG
>CAYMOO010000092.1:0-4751 GCA_964392185.1 uncultured Gammaproteobacteria bacterium | reverse complement strand
GCGGAAAACACCTTCGATCTCGATGAACAAAACATAGCGATTGTAAAAGAAGGCGAATGGGACAGACTAGAAAAAATCATTGCCGCCGCACAATCGTGCCCCGTGCTCGCGATCGAAGTTTATGAAAAAGGTGAAAAGGTTTTCCCGAAATGATCAGCCTTTGAGAGCGGCATTCATCGTGGCCACAGCTTCTTCCGGAGTTTCGACGAAAGTACACAATTTGTTCAAAGACTCCGTGAAAAATTTTTCTTCCTCGCCTCTGACGAAAAATTCTTTAATATGCTGATAATAGGCCTTGTCCACGAATACTATCGGCGCTTCCATTTTTATCAATCCGAGAGTTTTTTTAAGAATTATCTCAATAGCTTCATATAAAGTGCCGAGTCCGCCGGGGAGGATTATGAAACCGTCTGCCAGCTCGATAAGGCGTCTTTGGCGATCGTCGATATGTTTGTACGATTCATATACAGTAAAGTATTTGCCTTGCTCCTGACTGGGATGATCCAATTGGATAGAGATTACATGGCCGCCGGCTTCGTAGGCTCCTTTGCTTACATCGGACATTTGCCCGTTGCCGCCACCTGTTGCTACGTTGTAATTATTTTCGGCGAGAAGTTTGCCGACTTGTATCGCATTTGTCTGATAATGCTCTTGGTTATTTCCGTAGTACCGTCCACAAAAAACGGTTACGCATGTGCCTGTTTTCATAGGACCTTAAATTATATCATATACTTATTTTTTATTCACTTTTTCCGGGTATTTGTGCAGGAACTTCTTTATCTTGGGAGCGATAACTAGCTGGCAGTATGGCTGATACGAATTATTGGCAAAATAATCGAGATGCTCCGATTCCGCATCGTAAAATGTATCCAGCGGTTTTATTTCCGTGACGACTGGATTGGAGAATTCTCCCGATTCATTGAGTTTACTTTTAGCTTCCTCGGCTATCTTTTTTTGTTCCTCGGTGGTATATAAAATTATCGAACGATACTGTTCGCCTTCGTCATTTCCTTGCCTGTTGAGAGTGGTTGGATCATGGGTATGCCAAAAAACATCCAGCAAATCGGCAAAACCAATAAGGGAAGGGTCAAACTCGATACGAATCACTTCCGCATGACCAGTAAGACCGGTACATACCTGGCTGTATGTCGGATTGGGCCTATTACCTCCGGCATATCCGGGTGTTACTGAGATAACTCCTTTTAATCTTTTGAAAACTGCCTCGGTACACCAGAAACAGCCACCGCCGAAAATAGCAACTTCATTATTAATTGACATAATTTGATGAATGCATGTCATCCTGATCCCGACAACAGTCGGGTGAAGGAACTATTTAATTGTTAACTGTGAACAATTTATATACCTTTCGCTTAATTAATGCTCAAGGTATAAGCGCTCGTACAACGTTTTACTATTAAGGTAAAACGTCTACGATCGCTATAGATTCTTCGTCCCGCTATCGCGGAACTCAGAATGACATACAATAAACAATAAATATAATTTTAACCCTTCACAAACTTCATTGAAATCGAATTCACACAATGACGGGTATTTTTGTCGGTAAATCCTTCGCCGGTAAACACGTGCCCAAGATGTCCACCACAATTCGCACATACTATCTCCGTGCGTTGGCCATCTGGGTCTGGAATACGCTTCACCGCTCCTTTTATCTCCTCATCAAAGCTCGGCCAACCGCAACCGGAGTGGAATTTACGGTCCGAACGATATAGCTCGGCGTTGCAGCGGCGACAAACATAAGTACCTTTATCAAACATAGTGTCGTATTCACCGGTAAAGGGCGCCTCGGTTTCTTTATGTACGATCACGGCCTCTTCCTCTGGAGTTAGTTTATTATAATGATTATCCATGATTGTTTTTTAATATCGGTAAATCGTCTGTCATTCTCGACCGGATTGAGCGGAGCGAAATTCCGGATCGGGAATCTATATAAATTGCCACAAAAAACCTTATAACAAGTATTTATATACTATAATAACCTACATGAAATACAAAGCCCTAATTTTCGATCTCGACGGCACGGCGATCCCCAATGCCCGCGAAGCGCTGCCATCCAGAAGAACCGTTGAAGCTCTACGAAAGGCTTCCAAATCGGTGAGCCTATCGGTAGCGAGTGGCAGACCGCCGAGTTTTTGCAAAGAAGTATTCGAGATAATGGATTTCTTGAGCCCGAGTATTCTTACGGGTGGGGCCAATATCGTCGATCCGAAAACAGGGGAAATTTTATGGGCACAGTACCTTACTGAAAAAGCATTGACATCGATTGTCGCAACGGCAAAGCCTTACAGCTACGAAATATATTTTTCTACCGAAAGCGATGATGATGTGGTATATAGAGGACAAAAAATAACCGATAAAACTCTTATGATGGGACTGTTCGGAGTCCCCGAAAAAGAACTAAACGCGTTAATAAAACAGTTTAAAAAAATTCCGGATATTGCTGTACACCCTGTAATTTCTTGGGTCAAGGGTGGCTTCGATATACACATAACTCACGAAAACGCGACCAAACGCCATGCTCTGGAAATACTATTGAAAAAACTCGCTATAAATCCGGAAGAAATAATTGCGATCGGGGATAGCGGCAACGATTTGCCTTTGTTCGAACTGGCTGGGCTGAAAGTAGCTATGGGGAACGCGTCGGAAGAACTTAAATCTGCGGCCGATATAATAGCTCCCAATGTGGAAAAAGATGGTATGGCGGAAATAATTGAAAAATATATCCTAAGATAATAACCTGCTTTTTCGATCTGCCCGTACTGGACGAGATCGAATACGATAGACGCGAATGTCCGATGCCTATCGTTGTACTCTGTTGCTGCTTTCGCCACTTCTAAGAGCTGCTCTGCTGTAAAAGTTTGGATGTCCGACGGAGCGGGTTCCTCCGTATATAGTAAAAACATATTACCTCCTATTTTTCAAAGGTACGATTCGGAATAAGGCTTTGCCGCAGCTGCATGAGCCGCAGCAATTACTTATTGTAAGTGTATTATAACAAACTCAAAAATCTAGACGTCATCCCATAATATTAATTACAATATAATAGCTTACAAAGCTTTTATTACCGAAATTTGATAAAATATCTCTATGGAAAAGCCTAAATTACAAAAAAAGAAATTTTCAACCCCATTCAATATTTATTACCGACATCTCAAAGAAGTAGATAAGGGAACGGAAGTAACTCAGGAGTTTGGCTCGATGCTCATACTCACACTCATAGAGGAGCTGGGTGAAATGTCGCGGGCTTATCTGGCCAAACACGGCCGCAAGCCTATCAATCTTGCCGCACAACGGGACGAGACATACGAGCAGGAACTGGGAGATATAATAGTCGCCATCCTTCGCTTCGCGCAAATAAAAAATATAGACTTACACAAACGGATAATGTATACGATCGGCAAAATCAAACGCCGTAAAAAAAATCCGAAGGTTTAGTTTCTATATTGACATCTCATATACCATCTGCGATACTAGTATCGATGTCTCATACGATTGATCTGAAAAAATCAGTCAAAACCACCAATACTCGCGGGGTTAAAATCGAAAAACCGAACGATATCGTTATTGTTGTCGGCTATCCGCCAATCGAATCGAAAAAAGGCGTCGCCTTACTTTCCCAAAACCGTCAATTCCAATATTTCAATGCGCCGACTTATATTTACCCCATGGTACCGGCCTATGCCGCGTCCAATCTCCAAAAACACGGCTATACCGTATATTGGATGGACGGCATCTCCGAAAGAAAAACTTTCGAAGAATGGTTCGATGAGCTAAGCGCCACTTCACCAGATTATCTGATGGTGGAAACGAAGTCGCCGGTCGTCAAAACCCACTGGAAGCAAATAAAAGAACTGAAAAACAGACTCCCGCATCTCAAGCTTATTTGGGTGGGGGATCATGTGAGTTACTTGCCCGTCGAACTATTTGAAAACAGCCCCGTAGATTATGCCATCACCGGCGGCGATTATGATTTCGTCTCCGTAAATTTACTCAATCATATCTATAAAGGTGAAGAGCTGGAAGGGGGAGTCTACTGGAGAGAATCGGACAAGGATATAAAAGCAACCCCAAAACGGACCGATACTTTAACCAGCGGTGAAAAAATCCATAATTCAGGTCTTGCCTCATTAAAGCACAAATTAGACGATTTGCCTTTTGTCGATCGCGACCTGACCAAATGGAAGTTGTACGCATACGAAAATGGAAATTATAAATATACTCCGGCAACTTATATGTATTCCGGCCGGGATTGTTGGTGGAACAGATGCACATTCTGCGTGTGGGATCATACGATCAATCCTTTAGGCTCATACCGCAGCTTTTCTCCGGAGAGACTTTTTGAAGAAGTAAAATATGTCGTCGACCGCTATGGTATAAAAGAAATATTCGATGATGCAGGAACACTTTTCATAGGACCTAAACTAAAAAAATTCTGCCAGCTACTTATAGACAGTGGTTACAATAAAAAAGTGCGCTACGGCTGCAATATGCGTTTTAATGCCTTAAATCAGGAATATTACGATCTTATGGGTCGCGCCGGGTTCCGATTTATACTTTATGGAATGGATTCCGGAAACCAAAAAACACTCGATCGTCTCGATAAAGGAACGAAAGAAGCGGACGCAATAAATGGTCCGAGAATGGCAAGAAAAGCCGGATTGGACCCGCATATAACCATCATGCTTGGTTATCCATGGGAAAGTTATGAAGATGCCAAACGGACAATCGCCATA
>CAYMOO010000091.1:0-4810 GCA_964392185.1 uncultured Gammaproteobacteria bacterium | reverse complement strand
AAGATTCAACCGATTTATTTGATTATTTATTATCTAATAATTTATATAAATTTATTACAAATAATAACGAAGAATATCAGGTAATCCATGCCAATTTTTGGATGTCGGGATTGGTGGCGGCAAACATAAAACGTAAACTCGGAGTACCATATGTGATGGTTTTCCATGCTCTTGGTAAAGTGAGACAACAGCAACAAGGTAAAGCCGATAAATCTCCTTCTGAGCGTTTGGAAATAGAAAAAAAAGTTGCCGACGAGGCGGATCGCGTAATAGCAATCTCACCGCAAGATCGCGATGATCTAATCCAACTCTATAGCGTCGATCCGGAAAAAATAGTTATGATATCGGGCGGTGTCAACCAGAACGACTTTTACCCTATCGACCAACTTATCGCAAGAATAGTGCTCAAATTAGACCCTGAAGACCGCATAGTTCTTTCGTTTGGGCGGATAGTGCCCAGAAAGGGAATAGACAACTGTATAAGGGCGATTGGTATTTTGAATAATCGATATCGTTTGAAAACTAAACTGGTTGTGGTCGGTGGTGAAGCCGATGAGCAGAGCTTGGGAGATGATCGTCAAATAGTTGCTTTACAACGATTGGCGCAAAGTTTGGGTGTCGATAAAATGGTAAAATTCGTCGGTCGGAAATCACGTGAACATCTTAAATATTACTATAGTGCGGCCGACATATTTGTTTCTACCCCTTGGTATGAACCCTTCGGTATTACTCCTATCGAATCGATGGCCTGTGGAACACCGGTTATCGGGAGTAATGTTGGTGGGATTAAATACACAGTAACCAACGAGAAGACTGGATATCTGGTATCTCCTAAGAATCCGGATCAACTCGCAGAAAAACTGAGTGATTATTTTTCCAATCCCAAACTGGCGGAATATTTTAAGAGCAACTGCATAAGACGAATTAATGAATCGTTTACCTGGATAAAAGTGGCGAATTCGTTTTCAAATTTATTTGAGACTATGCTCGAAAATAAGAATATCGATTCGGCAACAAATACAAATCATTTATCTACGATCGATCGCGGGTTTGAAGATATCATGTCGGTTGCCCGCAAATCGAAAGAAATGCTTCGTCTCCCCATTCTCGACGCTGCCCTTACTATCGCAAGAAGTATCAAATTGGGCAACAAAGTTCTGGTTTGCGGTAATGGAGGGTCGGCCGCCGACTCCCAGCATTTTGCCGGTGAGTTTGTGGGTAGATTTATGCTTCCCGAAAGAAGAGCACTCCCAGTTGTATCGCTTACGGCAGATACGGCATTTATGACCGGTTGGGCAAATGATATAAACTATACCGATGTGTTTGCAAGACAGGTGGAAGCGTTAGGCCGTCCTGGCGATGTAATTGTTGGAATAAGCACGAGTGGAAACTCACAAAATATTATCGAAGCATTCCGCAAGGCACGATCGCAAAATATGCTTTGCATAGGTGTAATCGGGAAAACTGGAGGTATCATGGCAGAATATTCCCATACGGCAGTTATCGTGCCATCTTACAATACGCAACGTATTCAGGAAGTGCAAATAAATATCTTGCATTCTATATGCGAGATTGTGGAGCGTCAATTGTTTACGGATATGAATATGGAGGAATTGACGGTTTTATATAAGCTGAACAGTTTAAAAAATAATGCCAGTAACTTGAATATTATCTAATTTTCATCTTCGGCATGACACTTCTCCACCCCATTCGGCGTTAAATATTATTGTTGACGCGATTTGTCGATGATAATTGTCGCTATATCGATTTTTTTATATCTCATTTTTAAGGTCAAACTAGATAAAAAGGACTTTATTTTTAGCCCTTTATATTATATTATAAGATAATATAATTCCATTTTTTTCTTATGTGGTTAAAGTGGCTAAAAAATAAGGCTTTTTCTCAGAAAACGATAGCGGTTTTTTCTCGGCCTGATCTGGCGTATAGGGTTATTTTATACCCTATCCTGATATTTGCCTTTTTTATAAGGATATATAACATAAACTACAACTCCCCCTTTAAGGATGAGGCGACATCGGTATTTATCGGAAGACTAGGCTTATTTCAAGGCGACTGGGTGTCTTACAACCCGACCGCCTGGATGTCCGGTCATCCTTATATTAATCCCCTATTTTCGGCCGCTGCCTATATGACAGACGGTATTGCCGGTAGTCGGTTTTTGAGCGTGGTATTGAGCGTGCTCACAATTGAAATTGTCGCTTTTATAACAGGCTTATTTTATGAGGGTAAAAAAAATTACCGATATATCGCCGGAATTATCGCCGCGGTAATACTTACTTTTTCACCGATATCTCTTTATGTTAGCCGGTTGACAACTTATGACATGAAGTGTTTTTATCTGCTTTTTATGAGCCTACTTCTTCTTAAATGGATAGAGCGAACCGACAAAAATTGGGGAAAGCTGTACTTTATTTCGGCGGCTCTTCTTATGCTCGCCCTTCTTGCGAAAGTAATCACCCTCATATACATACCGATATTTTTCGTTTATTCATTTTTCCAAGTTCGTAAAGATAAGGAAAGATTTTATTACTGGAAATATTATTATTGTTTACCCCTAATTGCTATGGGTATCATGTACTTTTTTCTCCATGTGGGAGATCTTTTGTCCTTCGGACAGCGTCAGGCGGATTCGAAAAAAGCCTTCGCTTTGTCCGAATTACTAGGTAAAATCAGCGACTCTATATATCTGGAATCCGGATGGTTTGCGATCGGGTCGATCGGGATACTAAGTCGTACCCAATGGAAGAAATGGTTGCAGATTGCTGGTTTCGGATTTATAGTACTCGCATCACATCTGGTGACACATCGGGCGATAGGCACAATGGAGAAGCACATTTTTCTTACCGTGTCGGCAATGGCGGCTGTCTCCGGTATCGGTATTGCCTATTTACTCGAAGATGCCAATACGTATTTTTCCCGGCGTGTGGCGGCGGCGCTATTTGTTTTGTGGCTAATTTATTATGCTTGGTTGGGTTTCGGAAGGCTTAGTTATTATAACGATCAATGGCCAAATGCGACCGGAGTATCACGATATATTTCGCAACATGTCAGCTATGGTGACAAAATACTTACCGAAACCGGTTCTCCCATAATTTTGGCAGTATATGACAAAAATCCTCCCATCAATACAACCACTTTCGACAGCTTCGTATATAGGAAAAAAGAAGGCGCTGAGGCATATAGAAACGCGGTTGCCGATGGATATTTCAAATATATCGAACTCCTCGACCAGACAGATGACGAAGGCGATGTCGACTTCGGATCTATTCAGGGAATAGTAAAGTCCGGTATGAAAAAAAATTACGAGTTGATTTACAAAGATAATTATTCATTGCTTTATAAGCGTAAATATTAATTTTTTAAACATATGGAAAGACTATCGCTCTTATCTTGGTTGGTAATTCCGGTCATTGCCACATGGCTTGTCGGAAATTATTTGGTGGGACTGTTTTTGCAACCAAATTGGAATGCGTTGGGTTCGCCATCGGTCATGGCTGTCGTCGATAAAAAAGTAAAAGTACCTCCCTATGAATGGAAAGGTACTCCTCTGATAACACTTTGGTTTGACGACGGTTGGTCGACCCAATATAGTGCTGCATTCCCTATCCTGGAAGAATATGACATGAAGGGCGCAATCGCGATAACTACCGATCTTGTCGAATCGGATGCTTATGTAACCTGGCCACAGATAAACAGAATGTCTTATAGCGGCTGGGAAATCACTTCCCATTCGGTCGATCATAAATGTGGTGTTGACCAGATGTCCCCCGCAGGTATAGAAATGGAGCTTAGGGATTCTCAAAAAGTGTTGGAAGAGCATGGTTATTACACGGATATTTATGTTATGCCTTGCGGTAAGTACAACGATACTTTGAAAAAAATTGCGAAAAAATATTACATAGCATTGCGTTATGCCGACGCCGATGTGGGTGCCAATCCTATACCCGTGAACGATCTGTATAAAATAAGAAGCTACTCGGTCAGTAATAAAACTACCCTTGAATCTGTCGCTTCTTGGATCGAGACCGCCAAAAAAGAAAACGGATGGCTTATAATTGTATTTCATCAGGTAGAAAATACCGGATCGACATACGCGATTACTCCAGAATTTTTACGTCAGATAGCTGAGATGATAAAAGATAATGGTATTCCTGTCGTGTTACCTTCACAGGTTCTTAGAATTACTAGTTTGAGTAAATGATTTGAGAGAAGAATTTTGTATCCTGATCCCGGTATATAATGAGGCGAGAACGATATCCTCTACCCTGGAGTCTGCTGTTGGCCAGCTGACGGCGGAGCATGTGTATGTTGTAGACGACGGTTCCGGGGACGAAAGTAGAGACATAGCTCTTCAATATACTAACAACGTGCATACGATGCCAGTTAATGCCGGTAAAGCCGGAGCATTGAATTCGGCTGTTAGGCAATTCAATTTGGCCGAAAAGTACGAATATATAATGCTTATTGATGCCGATACTGTTATAGGTGAAAATTTTTTCGACAATATACGATCGATAATGCAAGAAGATGTGAACAAAGAAACCGCTTGTATTATCGCCAAAGTGAAGGGACGCGATTACAATTGGCTCACGCAGTATCGCATTTGGGAATATGAAATCGCCCAATCTATATATAAGAATGCGCAAAGCCGTATTGGCGGGATTATTGTCGCCTCAGGCTGTGCCAGTATTTATAGGTCGGATATTTTGGACCAAATACCCATTCCGACAGAAACGATAACAGAAGATATGGATTACACTTTTTTGCTACACCGACGGAACGTAGGCAA